>LIZU01000014.1 GCA_001302725.1 candidate division Zixibacteria bacterium DG_27 | reverse complement strand
TGGCCGAGAGCGCCTCCTTCGCGGATATATGTGAATCCAGCGGCTTCAAGTTCATCGGTCCTCCCCCGGAGGTGATCCGCTTAATGGGGGATAAATCCTTGGCCAAGAGGACCATGCAAGAAGCGGGAGTGCCAATTATCCCCGGAAGCGACGAAGTGGTGCAGAGCCCCGAGGAGGCTCAAGAGATCTCCGAAGGGATCGGTTACCCGATGATAATCAAGGCCGCCGCCGGAGGTGGGGGCCGGGGGATGCGTCTGGTTCAATCGCCGCAGGAGCTGGGCCAGCAGTTCGAGACCGCTCGGATGGAAGCCGCCTCCGCCTTCGGCAGCCCGGAGGTTTACATCGAGAAGTTCATCGAACGACCTCGACACATCGAGGTTCAAATCCTGGCCGACGAGCACGGGAACATCATTCATCTGGGCGAGAGGGACTGCTCCATCCAACGTCGCCACCAGAAGTTGATAGAGGAATCGCCTTCCCCGGCCCTCTCTCCTGAGAAAAGAGAGGCGTTGGGCAGAGCCGCCCTCCGAGGTGCGAAGGAGGTCGGTTATCGCAACGCTGGCACCATGGAGTTTCTGTTCGACAGACACGGAAATTTCTACTTCATGGAGATGAATACCAGAATCCAGGTGGAGCATCCGGTCACGGAGGAGGTCACCGGATTCGACTTGGTGAAGGAGCAGATAAGGATCGCCAACGGGGAGCGTTTGAACTACCAGCAGTCACAGGTCAGTTTCTGTGGTCACGCCCTGGAGTGTCGCATAAATGCTGAGGATCCAGAGAAGGATTTCGCTCCCAACCCGGGGCTGATAACCAGCTTCCACGTACCCGGAGGCTCCGGCGTCAGAGTTGATACTCACGCCTATGCCGGATATCGTATCCCCTCCAACTACGATTCCCTGATCGCCAAACTGGTCGTCAAAGCCCCGAACCGCGAGGAGGCCATTCAGAAGATGCGTCGGGCCTTGGAGGAGTTCATAGTCGAAGGAGTCTCCACAACCATCCCCTTCCACAGATTCCTTCTGGAAGACTCGCTCTTTCTGAGCGGGCACTACGATACCGCCTACATCGAGCGGCTCAACCTCGAGAAGCTGAGGCAGTCGGTCGAAATCTGAAATACTTGCCCTCCGGCGAATAGTCTTTATATTGAGGTCTGTTTTCAATTCATGAGGAGGTCAAGTGAACGTCCCAGAAGAACTCAAATACACCAAAGAGCACGAGTGGCTTAGATCCGAGGGCGATCTCGCCACCGTAGGAATCACCGACTATGCTCAATCAGAGTTGGGCGACATAGTCTTTGTGGAGCTGCCCCAGGTGGGCGATGCGGCTTCTCAGGGGGAGCCTTTCGGAACTATCGAGGCCGTGAAGACGGTGGCGGATCTGTTCTCTCCGGTGAGCGGTGAGGTCTCGGAGGTGAACCCCAAGATCGAAGAGGACCCCGCGGTCATGAACAAAGACCCCTACGGTGAAGGGTGGATGATAAAGGTTAAGATGTCCGATGCCTCCCAGGCCGATTCCCTGCTCTCGCCGACAGACTACCGAGCTTTGATAGAAAAAGCAGAATAGAGCATGGGTTCCAACTACCTCCCCAGCACCGAATCCGATCAGAGGAAGATGCTTAAGAGAATCGGCGTGGAAAGCTTCCGGGAGCTTCTCGAGAGAAGCATGCCTGCCTCCCTGATAAAGGAGAACCTGCCCGACCTGCCTCCAGCCCTCTCGGAGATGGAGGTGAGTTCCCTTCTCACCGGGCTTTCTCGGAAGAATCTGAATCTGGGGGAAGTGACCTCTTTCCTCGGGGGTGGCGTTTACGACCATTTCATACCGGCAGTGATCGACCAGCTTCTTCTGCGCTCGGAGTTCTACACCGCCTACACCCCTTATCAGGCGGAGGCCAGCCAGGGGACGCTGCAGAGCATCTATGAGTTTCAATCCCTGATTTGTGAGCTGACCGGAATGGAGGTGGCGAACGCCTCCATGTATGATGGGGCCACTGCCGCCGCTGAGGCTGCTCTTCTGGCCTGCTCTCAGACCGGGAAAAAACAGGTGTTGGTCGGGAGCAATGTTCATCCCGACTATCTGCAAGTGATGAGGACTTACTTCTCCGGTTTGGAGGTGGAGCTCTCCGAGATCGCCTTCCAAGAGGGGCTCGTGGACTTCGCTGACTTTGAGGACAAGATCTCAGACAAGATTGCAGCCGTGATCATCCAGAGTCCCAATTTCTTCGGGCTGTTGGAGGATATTTCTCTCTTCGAGCCGGAGGTACACAGAAGCGGTGCTTTACTGGTTCAGGTATTCGACCCCATTTCGCTCGGCATTCTGAAGACTCCGGGGGAATACAACGTCGACATCGCGGTGGCAGAGGGACAACCTCTAGGTCTCCCGCTCAGTTACGGCGGTCCCTATTTGGGACTGATGGCCACCAAGAGCTCTCTGGTTCGAAGGCTGCCCGGTCGCCTCTCCGGTGCCACTGTGGACCACCGTGGAAGGCGCGGTTTCGTTTTGACGTTGCAGACCAGGGAACAGCACATCCGCAGGGAGAAAGCCACCTCCAACATCTGCACCAATCAAGCCCTGTGCGCCCTGGCGGCCGCTATCTATCTTTCCCTGATGGGGAAGGAGGGGATAAGGGAGGTCGCAGAGCTTTGCCTGGAAAAGAGCCGTTATGCTCAGGAGCAGATTTGTAAGCTAGACGGCTTCATGCTGAAGTTCTCCTCCCCGTTTTTCAAGGAATTCGTGATTGAGACCCGCCTCAAAGCGGAGGTTATTGTTGAATCTCTGGGCAAGCAGGGAATCCTCCCGGGAGTGGATCTGGATCGCTATTTCCCCGGAATGGATAGGTGCCTGATGATAGCGGTTACTGAGAAGAGAACTAAAGAGGAGATAGATACACTTGTGGAGGTCTTGTCGAAACTTTGACAGGACCCCCTGGCAGAGGCCAGGGGCCTACCCCGACACTCTGGTACAACATCAAGGAGATTGTGATGAGATCTTTGAGGTCGAGCTTAATTGTAATGATGATGACTTTGTTTTGCTTTTCGGGGTGCGCCAAAGAGGAGACGCCCACGGAGATCAGTTGGTTCGACGACTTCGAGATGGGTCAGGAAACGGCGGAACGGCTTGGCCAGAACATGGTCGTGGATTTTTACACCGACTGGTGCAAGTGGTGCAAGGTCTTGGATGATTCCGTCTATACCGACCCTAAAATCATTGAGATGTCAGCCGAGATGATCTTCATCAAGATCGATTCCGAAAAGGATACGCTCAACACCAGGAACTACGGTATCAGTGGTTATCCGACAGTTGTCCTTATGAATCCGGCTGGGGAGGAGATCGACCGCATTTACGGATATTTGCCGGCTCCGGACTTTATAAATCAAATCAATCTGTATCTGGGGGGGACGGAAACCCTGCAGGACTATCTCAGGCGTCTGGAGGCTAACCCCAACGACCTCGAGGTCAACTACACCCTGGCGGAGAAATATGAGGCTCGCTCTCAATATGAGAAGTCGGCTTCCTTTTACAGCAAGGTCTTAGAGCTGGACCCTCAGAACGAGGCGGGGAAATCGGACAAGGCTTTGATGAATCTGGGATTCTCATACTACAGACAGAAGAAATTCCAAAGGGCGATTGACACTAACACCGAGTTCATCAAGAGATATCCCGATTCTGAGCTCAAGGAGGACGTTATCGTATACATACCTTATTTCTACGCCGAGTGGGGCAGGAAAGAGAGGGCCCTGAAGCTTTACAATCAATATCTGAGAACTTATCCCGAAGGCGAAAATGTGGAATGGGTCAACAATGAAATAAAGAAACTGACTGAAAAGGAGAAACCGTAGGGAGCAGGACAAGCCCCCTCCCTACGGCATTATCCTGTAGCGGAAACCTTTAGGTTTCCAAGACTGGATCTTCTGAATATGGCCGAGAAATTGATTTTCGAGCTTTCCTCTCCGGGTAGGAAAGGATACTCCCTCCCGCAGCCTGACTGTCCCCGAAAAGACGCGGCGAGAATTCTCCCAAAAGAGTTCTTGAGAGAAAATCGGGCGGAGCTTCCAGAGGTCTCGGAAAATGATTGTGTTCGTCACTTCACCCGCCTCTCGGTTCTGAACCATCATATCGACAGAGGGTTTTACCCTTTGGGCTCCTGCACCATGAAGTACAATCCTAAGCTCAATGAGCAGGTAGCGAGGTTGCCTGGATTCACAGAGCTTCATCCCTTGCAGAGTGAAGAGCAAGCGCAAGGGGCCTTAGAACTGATGTATCATCTGGGAGAATATCTGTCTAAAATCGCGGGAATGGACAAGGTAACCCTTCAGCCCGCCGCCGGCGCCCACGGAGAGCTTACCGCCCTTCTGATGATTCGTGCCTTTCACCGAAAAAGCGGCAATCCCCGCTCGAAGGTGGTAATCCCAGATTCCGCACACGGAACCAATCCCGCTTCCGTCTCTCTGGCCGGCTACAGGACTGTACAGATAAAATCAAACAACCAGGGGATGATCGACTTGGGCGAGCTTGAAAGAAACGTGGACGAAGAGGTAGCGGCCTTTATGCTCACCAATCCGAACACCCTGGGGCTTTTCGAAATCGATATCCTGAAGGTTGCGGAGATAATCCACACTGTTGGTGCCAAATTCTACATGGACGGAGCGAATCTGAACGCCCTTTTGGGTTATGCCTCCCCGGCGGAGATGGGATTCGATATCATCCACTTCAATCTTCACAAGACCTTCTCCACCCCGCACGGCGGCGGTGGACCAGGTGGGGGGGCTCTTGGAGTGAAAGAGGAGATGGTTCCCTTTCTCCCCGCGCCTACAGTTGAGAAAAGAGAGAAGCGTGACGAGTTCTACCTCGACTACGACTATCCCGATTCCATCGGCAAGGTTCATTCCTTTTATGGCAATTTTGGGGTCATGATCCGAGCTTTCGCATATATTAGAAGCCTGGGGACTGAGGGATTGAGAGAGGTTGCCAAAAGCGCCATCATCAACGCCAACTATCTCAAGGAGTCTCTGAAGGAATTCTACGATCTCCCCTACGACCTCCCCTGCATGCACGAATTCGTCCTATCTGGGAATCGGCAGAAGAGTCTGGGAGTGAGAACCCTGGATATTGCCAAAAGGCTTTTGGATTACGCCTTTCACGCTCCCACCATATATTTCCCTCTGATTGTCCCGGAAGCTTTGATGATTGAGCCCACCGAAAGCGAGAGCAAAGAGACTCTGGATGCCTTCATTGAGGCGATGAAAAAGATCGCGGAGGAGGCCAAGACCAATCCCGAGGTTGTCAAATCCGCACCGCACCACACTCCGGTCGGGAGGCTAGATGAGGCCAAAGCGGCTAAAGAACTAAATGTCAGGTGGACAAAGCAAGGAACGCAAGTATATTAGGAATTATGATTCTAAGATTGCAGTGATACAATAGCACTTGAAGCCGAATTATTGGGGATCAATTGTGTAGGTGACCGCCATGAAAAAGTCCAATGCGAAGCAGGTCTTATTAGAAACTCTAAAAAAACAGTACCGAATTGAATCGATCCGAGGTTCAGACGTTGTTGCGTTAAACTCTAAGGCAATTTTGTACATTCGCTACAGTAAGAACGTTGGTATCACGAAAAATCTCATTGGGAAGTTTTGGTTTGGAATAACCGAGAGTGAGTATGAAAAGTACTGTACCCAAAATCTCTTCATTGTGTGTGCATGTGCTTTCGCACCAGAGGAAATCGATTATCTGGTGTTCCCTTCCCAGAAGTTCGACCAGATTAAAAAAGACATTGTTTTGCGCTCTGGTCAGTGGAAGTTTAACCTGCTAAAGACTAACGAGGAAAGATGGTTCCTCCAAATCTCCAATAAGGGGAAATATGAGGTAACGCAGTTTTTGAACTACTTTGATTTTTCTCCAAGCGAGTTTCGTAAAACTTATTGGCCTTCGTTGGGAGAATTGCAGCCTAAAGTATCCAAGGAGGAGGTTGTCCCTGTCTCTGACCGACCTATACCATTAGAGGATGAGTTGTTCATAACAGCAAAAGATAGTGGCAATCCCAAGAATTTCGAGTTGGCACTTGAGAAGTTTTTTGCGGAGATGGGCTTTCGATGTAAGAGAATTGGTCGTGCGGGAGAGACCGACGTTCTGGTGCTAGAACCCGTTAGATTTATTGTTGATGGTAAGAGTACTAAGAGAGATGTGAAGTCGGCCATAAATTTTACTAGAATAAAAAGACATATGAAAGAACATAAGGCTGAGTTTATGGTGATTGTTAGTGTTGGCTTTGACCCGGCAGTTGGTAAAGATGGTGAGATGGAAGGAGCCACCTTAATTGACGTTCAGACTTTGATTAGCCTCTTAAAGAGTCATAAGGAATATATACTCTCACCGTTTGACTACGTGGAAATTCTCAGGCAACCCGGCATAATAACTAGCGAAAAACTTAGCACATTACAAGAGACGATTCAGTATCAAAGAGACCTCGTTGCTAAACCGCTCATTTTGATTCAAAATCTCGATTTTACACCTAGAAACGTAGACGAGATAAAAGGTAGAACAGATTTGTATTGCGAGCAAAACAGAGTGGCGAATATTGAAAGAGTGGAAATGGAAAGTCTTCTAGTTTTTCTTGCTCACGATTTATTAGGGATAGTAGAGCGGAAGGATAACAAATATTCGTTGCGGTTCACCCCACAATCGTCTAAAGAGAAACTCAGAAACACAATAAGAATCCTTTGCGCTACACAATTGGATGAAAGAAACGATAATGGAAGATCTTGAAGCGAAGATAGCACCACCGAAGCTTTGGAAACGGGCGTGTGATATCTTGGAAGAGACTTCAGACGAGAGTGGAGAAGATCATTTAGGCGAAGGGTATTTGCTCATATATGAAGGCTGGACTGCAGTCTGCGTTGACGAAATATGGAGTGAGACCGAAGCTGAGCAGGTGAGAATGAGGATAGACATCGAAGGTGAGGGGGCGGAGAAGGAGAAGGAAACTGCTTGCTACGAGTATGCAGAAAAAGAAAGCTATAAGATAATTGATGAGGAGTGGAAACCTCGGCTAAAAGACAGGGGCTATCGCTTTATTTGTGGAGGATATGACCGTGGTGGTCTCTACGGAAGAACATGGGCACTGTTTCGGAAAGATAATTGAAGGTAGGAGATTACGTATTTAGAGTGCAAAACCTATAATTTGGCGAATATGGGAACCACACAAAGAGCTTTCTATTTTTCTGCTTCAAAGCAGAGTTCTAAGGTCACTACAGACGGTAGGCATTTGGTCTTGAGTTTTCAGATCCCGGCTGCATCGAGAAAGAAAAAGACGGTCTATATACCTGTGCGGTGGAGAATGTATGATACAGTCACGATGTTTGTACAAGTCAAACATGAATTCAACGCAAGCAACAGACAGATTTATAGGGAAGAATTTCTATTGGCTCAAGGTATCATAGGTGAATAATGTCCAATAAACGAGAATTCAAACCTCAGACAACACTTATTCCCCTGCCAGCGGTCATGGTGAGTTGTGCTCTCCCCGACGGTAAGCCAAACATCATCACTGTCGCCTGGGTGGGGGTAGCCTGTAGCGAGCCCCCCATGATCTCAATCGCAATCCGCAAGACCCGGTATTCTCACAAGATCATTTCCGAATCGGGCGAGTTTGTGGTCAACATCGCCAGCGAGGACCAGCTCAAGGCTGTCGATTTCTGCGGGGTGGTCTCCGGCAAGGACGTCGACAAATTCAGGGAAGCTGGACTTACCCCCATGAAGGCGGAGAGGGTGAATGCTCCCCTGATAAAGGAATGTCCCATAAACCATGAATGTTCGGTGCGCTACACTCTGGAGCTCGGCAGCCACGACCTTTTCATCGGGGAGATCCTGGCGACCCACATGGATGAAGAGGTGCTTGACAAAGCCGAAAGGCCCGACATCCCCAAGCTAAAGCCCTTTGTCTATTGCACCAAAGCTCATGAATACTGGGGAGGGTTTTCGAAGATGTTGGCGAAATACGGCTTCACCAAGGGGAAAAGCTCTTAAAGGGGCTTAAAGAAGCCGCCTGAACGGGACCAGCCGTTGGAAGCTTTCAGATTCGAGATACGATACAAAGACAGGGATTCCTGGGCGAGGCTCGGCAAGATTACGACCGCCCACGGGGAGATCGATACCCCGGCTTTTATGCCCATTGGGACCCAAGGGACGGTGAAGACCTTCGAGGCCGGGGAACTGGAGGAGTTGGGCGCCGAGATAATTCTGGGGAACACCTATCACCTCTATCTCCGCCCCGGCTCAGAAGTCATAGAGTCTTGCGGGGGATTGCACCGCTTCATCAGTTGGAAAAGGCCACTTTTGACCGACTCCGGAGGCTTTCAGTTTTACAGCCTCAAGGTCTTGAACAAGATCAACGATGAGGGCATCGAATTCCAGTCCCACATAGATGGTTCCCGACACTCATTCCCTCCCGAAAGGGCGATCAAGATTCAACACCAGTTGGGGGCTGACATAATAATGGCCCTGGACGAATGTCCCCCGTATGAGGCCGGCCAAAGCTACGTCGCCGTGGCTACCGAGAGGACCGTGAGGTGGGCCAAGAGGTGTCTCTCCGAACATCGAAACTTGAGCGAAGGGAAGCGAAGTCCAGCTCTATTCGGAATACTCCAGGGTGGTGTCTATCCGGAGTTGAGGCGGAGTTGTGCTGAAGCTTTACTCAGTTACGACTTTCCCGGCCACGCTATCGGCGGCTTGGCGGTGGGAGAGCCCATAGAGGCCACCTTCGAGATCCTGCCGGTATGCACCGAGTGCCTGCCAGGGGAGAAACCCCGTTACCTGATGGGAGTGGGGACTCCAAGAGATATAGTTGAAGCCGTCGCCGCCGGGGTGGATCTGTTCGATTGCGTCCTTCCCACCAGGAATGCCCGCAACGGAACGGTGTTCACCCGCCGGGGAAAGATGGTCATAAAAGGTGCTAGCTATGCTCGTGATCCCGCCCCCATTGAAGAGGAATGCGGCTGCCTGGCCTGCCGTCGCTACAGTCGGGCTTATGTCCGCCACCTGCTTTCGGTCGGAGAAATCTTGGGATTGCGCTTGACAAGTTGGCACAATCTTTATTTCTATCTACAGCTGATGCAGCAAATTCGCGAGGCTATCTCGGAGGGGAGGTTCGCAAGCTGGAAAAAGAGCTTTTTGGAATCATACCAAGAAAGGGAAGAAACGGAGGGTTAAGATTTTGTTCTCTGTAGCTTACGCCATGGGGACCTCGGGCGGGGGCGGGGAGTCCGCCGGAGGTGGAGGATTGATGGCGTTTCTCCCATTTATCCTCATCATCGTGATTTTCTATTTCCTTTTGATACGTCCCCAACAGAAAAAACAGAAACAACATCGAGAGATGCTCGGCACCTTGAGCAAGGGGGATCGAGTGGTGACCAGTGGCGGAATGTTCGGAACTATCGTAGGGATAAATGAAAAGGACAACATCGTGGTCTTGAGGCTCGGGGAGAACACCAAGGTGGAGTTTCTGAAATCCTCGATCGCGGGAAAGGCCGACAAATAAAGAGGGAGGTTCGGTCCCGAGAACTTTCGGGCCCTTAGAACAGTTTACCCAATGGGGTATTCTAGTTTGATTGCAGGACTAAGGCGAAGCCGTGAGTATATTTAGAGTGAGAATCTACGGGGACCAGGTTCTGAGGCAGGTAGCCCGAGAGGTGAAGGAGATTAACGGCGAATTGGCCAAGCTGGCCGAGAGCATGCTGCAGACTATGAAGCACAACCAGGCGGTGGGGCTGGCGGCCAATCAGGTCGGAGAGCTGAATCGGATCTTCGCTCTGGACGCCTCTTTGCAGTCCCCCAAATTTGAGCCCTTCGTATTGATTAACCCTGAAATAGTGGAGGTCTCGGGAGTGCAGGTGGGGGAGGAGGGGTGTCTGTCGTTTCCGGGGATCTTCGAGAAGATCGAACGGCCCCAGCGAGTGACCGTAAAGGGTTTGAACTTGGAGGGCGAAGAGTTTCAGTTTGAAGGCGAGGGCGTTGTCGCCAGAGCGGTCCTGCACGAGCTCGACCATCTGAACGGGAAGCTCATAATCGACCACGTGGGGTCCATCAGAAAGCAGCTAATCTCGGCTCGGATGAGGAAAATCTCCAACCGGAACCCTCCTTAGAGGTTAGGACTCAACGACCCGGCTACCCCTGCCGAAGGCCGGTAGATGAGGTGGAATGAGAGTAATATTTTGCGGCAATCCGGAATTTGCCCTCCCTAGCTTAGAGGCGATCGTCAGCGCCAGCTATGAAGTCCCCGCAGTAATTACCTCTCCAGACCGGCCCAAGGGCCGGGGCCTGAAGCTCCGAGCTCCGGCGGTTAAACAGAAAGCGTTGGAGTTAGGACTTCGCGTATTGCAGCCCTCAAAGCTGAAGGAACAAGGATTCTTAACCGAGGTTAAGTCTTTGAATGCCGAGATTATGGTGATAGTTGCCTTCAGGGTTTTGCCCCCGGAGCTGTTCACGCTGCCCTCCAGGGGCGCCTTCAACTTACACGCCTCTCTGCTTCCCCGCTATCGGGGAGCCGCCCCCATCAACTGGGCCATCATAAACGGCGAGACCGAGACCGGACTGACCACTTTTTTCCTGAAAAGGAAGGTCGATACTGGCGATACTATTTTACAGAGGCGGGTGGAGATTGAAGAGGAGGAAACCTCTGGGGAACTCAGCCAGAGGTTATCGCACCTGGGAGCGGAGTTGGTTGTGGACACTTTGAAGCTCTTGCAAAGCGGGGAGGTCAAAACTACCCCGCAAGATGAGGGTATGGCCACCAGAGCACCCAAGATAGTGAAGGAACATTGCCGCATAGATTGGAGTAAGAAAGCCGAGGAGGTAAAGAACCTGATTCGAGGGCTCTCCCCCCTGCCGGGGGCATACACCCATTTCAGGGGGAAGACTTTGAAGCTCTATCGCTCGCAGCCAAGCGGTGATCTCAAGCTGAGGGGACAGCCGGGAGAGGTGTTATTGTCGAGTCCCAAGGAAGGGATGACAATCGCCTGCGGGGAGGCTTCCCTTTGGCTTCAGGAGCTGCAGCTTGAGGGAAAAAGAGCAATAAGTGGTCAGGAGTTTGTTCGTGGTTATAGGGTTGAGGTTGGTGAGGTCTTAGGATGAAGAGCAAGTGGATTTTCCTGTGGCTTTCGATCCTCTCGCTGGCAATTCTTGCGATCTCTTTTGTGGCCCTGTGGTATTTGATAGCGCCCCGGCTGGAGGAGTCCAATGTCTATCTGGCCTGGGTCATTAGAATAGCGCTGGTAGCTTCCCTGGGAACAATTGCGGTGGGGTTGAGTCTCATAGTCCTCTCCTCTGCCACCGAGAAGGACTTCCTCTGGCCCCACGGGGAGAAACAGGTTACCGTCAAGGTTCTTTTCCCTCTTAACATACTTCTGGGAAGACTCTTGGGAGTCTCCAAGGACACCGTCAGAAGCTCTTTCGTGGAGGTCAACAACTCCCTGGTCAAAGCCTCTCGAAAGCGTCTCCAGAGAGGTAAGGTGCTGATACTACTTTCCCAGTGCCTCCAGAATTTCGATTGTCCTCATCGGGTAACCGCCACCTATCTCAATTGCAAACGTTGTGGAAACTGCCAATTGAATGAGATCATTGCTTTGAAGGAGAAATACGAGGCCGAGCTTGCAGTCGCCACCGGGGGCACCCTGGCGAGGAAAATCATTGTAGATACCAGACCCAGCGCCATCGTGGCCGTCGCCTGTGAACGGGATCTGACCAGCGGAATTCAGGATGCCTATCCCATTCCGGTTCTCGGGGTTTTAAATGAGCGTCCCCACGGCCCCTGTTACAACACCCAGA
>LIZU01000129.1 GCA_001302725.1 candidate division Zixibacteria bacterium DG_27 | reverse complement strand
AGATTAGGCTGTCTCACCAGGGGACGAGCTTCGTCCTCTCCACCCCCAGATGGAAACAGAAGGTGCGCTTGCAGCTTCTCGGAGAGTTCAATATATACAACGCCCTGGCGGCGGCCGGGGTGGCCTACAGTCTGGATTACCCCGGTGAGCAAATTGCCTTTGGCCTTGGCTCCCTGAGTAACGTTCCCGGGAGAGCGGAGCGGGTCGACTGCGGTCAGGTTTTCACCGTCCTGGTTGACTACGCCCACACCCCGGAGGCCCTAAGAGGGATCATCAAACTGGCGGGTTCGGTCTGCAAGAGAAGAATCATCACCATTTTCGGCTGCGGCGGAGACCGCGATCGGGCGAAAAGACCTCTTATGGGTAAGATCGCTGCTGAGCTTTCGGATTTAACCATCGTCACCTCCGACAATCCCCGGAGCGAGGACCCGAAGAAGATCATGGCGGATATCCTGAAGGGAATCCCCGCGGGAAGAGAGGTTTTGAAAATTCCAGACCGGAAAAAAGCCATAAGGGAAGGTCTCGGCCTCGCGAAGGAAGGGGATGGCGTCATCATCGCGGGGAAGGGGCACGAAGATTATCAAGTCGTGGGCGGCGAGATCTTCAGATTTTCTGACAAGGAGATCGCCGAAGGTTTTCTAAGATAGAGAATCGCAGGAACCGGCAGTGGAAGCGGTCAGAACGGAAGATTTCATCAGGGCAGTCAAAGGGACCGCCACCAACTCCAAAGCAATCGAGAGGCAGACAGTAAAAAGCATCTCCATTGACTCTCGGACGGTGAGAGAGGGGGAGGTCTTCTTTGCCCTGCGGGGGGAGAGATTCGACGCTCACGACTTCATCCCGGAGGCGATCTCCAACGGGGCCTCGATGGTGGTGGCGAAAAGGGAGTGGTGGGACCAGAAAGGCTCCACTTCCATTTACGACCTCTGTGTGATCACCGTCGAGGACACCCTGAAAGCTCTTGGGGATTTCGCCAAATACTATCGTAGCCTCTTCGACCTTAAGGTGGTAGGGATAACTGGAGCAAACGGGAAGACGACCGCCAAAGATATGACCGCCTCGGTCCTCTCGGAGAAGTTCAGAGTCAAAAAGTCGATCGGGAACTACAATAACCTCTTCGGTCTCCCGCTGTCGATTCTTCAGATTAACGGAAGCGACCAGGTGGGGATCTTCGAGATGGGGATGAGTCGTCCCGGGGAGGTCGCCAGACTGACCCAGATTGGCCATCCCGACATCGGGGTGATTCTGAACGTGGGGCCGGTTCACCTTGAGTTCATGCAATCGGTAGAGAAGGTGGCGGAGGCCAAATTCGAGATGCTCCAGAATCTCCCGGAGGGAGCATTAGCCCTCTTGAACGGAGACGACCCCTATTGTCTCGATATGGTGGCCAGGTGGAAGGGGAAGGCGATGACCTTCGGCTCCGCCGCCAGTTGTGATTTCCGCGCGCTGGAGGTTCACTCCAACTCCAGCGGTTACCCCTCCTTCACCTTCAACAATCTAGTGGAGCTGAAACTGTCGGTGTTAGGAAACCACAATATCCATAACGCCCTGGCGGCCTCCGCGGTCGGAACTCTCCTGGGGCTCACGCCGCAGGAGATCAAAAGAGGTGTGGAGAGGTTCGCCGGCACCCCAATGCGGATGCAAAAGGTTTCGGTGGGAGGCCTGACTATCCTGAACGACTCCTACAACGCCAATCCCACCTCTATGAAAAACGCCCTGGAGCTTCTGTCACAAATGAAGAACAAAGGGAAGAAGGTGGCGGTCCTGGGAGATATGCTGGAGCTGGGAGAGGAGACCAGGGTGTACCATCAAGAGATAGGTTACCTCGCCGCAAAAGCCGACCTGGATATCCTGGTCACTGTCGGCGAACTGGGAGGCGAGATTGCCGCCTCCGCAGCAGGAGCCGAGCTGAGAGTTGAAAGCTTCTCCCGCAAGGAGGAGGTGGTCGATTTCCTGTGTGCTGAGTTGTCCCCGGGTGACATACTGTTAGTGAAGGCTTCCAGAGCGATAGGGCTGGAGGAGGTTGTGCAGGGAGTCGAATCCCAGTTCGAGAAAAAGAGAGATTAGAGAATGTTGTACCACCTGTTTGTTCCTCTCAGCGAATACATCTCCGGTTTCAACCTCTTCCGGTACATCACCTTCCGGACCGCTTACGCCACCGTGACGGCGATGCTCATAAGCTTCCTTCTGGGGAGGATGTTCATCCACTTTCTGAAGAGAAACCAGGTTCAGGAGAAGATCCGCAGTGACGGTCCCAAAACCCACCTTTTGAAAGAGGGCACCCCCACCATGGGGGGGGTTCTGATTCTGGTTGCAATAGTAATCCCGACCCTCCTGTGGGCGGACTTGACCAATCGCTTCATTCATCTCATCCTGCTCTCCACCGTTTGGATGGGGCTGGTGGGCTTGATGGACGACTACCTCAAAGCAGTGAAGAAACAGCAGAAGGGGATGGTGGCGAGAAAGAAGTTCGCGGGGCAGGTGCTCTTAGGATTGCTTCTGGGCGGGATTCTATATCTCTATCCTCCGGCAGGGAACTTCAACGCCTCCACGGAGCTGCCTTTCTTCAAGGATTACTACTTGGCGTTCGGTCTCCTCTACATACCCTTTGTCGTTTTAGTGGTGACCGGAAGTTCCAACGCCGTGAACCTCACCGACGGGCTCGACGGTCTGGCGATCGGGCTGGTGGGTATATGTGCCATGGCCTTTGCGGCCATCTGTTACATCACCGGGAGGGTCGATTTCAGCAGCTATCTGATGGTTACTTACTTCGAGGGAGCCGGGGAGCTGACAGTTTACTGCGGAGCCCTTCTGGGGGCGGCTCTGGGCTTTTTGTGGTTCAATTCCCACCCGGCGCAGGTCTTCATGGGTGACACCGGAGCTTTATCGTTGGGCGCAGCTTTGGGGACTCTGGCGATACTGACCAAAAAGGAGGTTTTACTGGTGATAGTCGGCGGGGTCTTCGTCCTGGAGGCCCTCTCGGTGATTCTCCAAGTTTTGAGTTTCAAGCTCACCGGTAAAAGGATTCTGAAAATGGCGCCGCTGCACCATCATTTTGAACTCCTAGGATGGAAGGAGCCCCAGGTGGTGGTGCGCTTCTGGGTTTTAGGGATCATCTTTGCACTTCTGACTCTGTCCACCTTCAAGATCCGATAGGACGATCATGACGTTCCGTGAGGTAATCTGCAAAAAGATCGCGATACTGGGGATGGCCCGCTCTGGTTTGGCAGTGGCCAAGCTCCTGAAAAGACACGGGGCGAAGATCTTCCTAAGCGACATAAAGGGGGAAGAGGAGCTGAGCGAATCCATCTCGGAACTCAAGAAGCTGGGAGTCGAATTCGAGACCGGGGGCCATACCGAAAGGGTGATCGAAGGTAGGCTGGAGGCGAAGAAAAGGGGATTGGCTACCTTGAGCGAAGTCGAAATCGCCAGCTGGTTCAGTGAAGCCCATCTGGTGGGAATTACCGGCTCCAACGGGAAAACTACCACCGTCTCCCTTGTGGGAGACATCCTGAAGAATGCGAAAAAGGAGGTCTCCGTCTGCGGCAACATTGGGCTTCCCTTCTCGGAGGTCGCCACCACCGTCTCGAATGGTGGTCATATCGTTTTGGAGCTGTCCAGCTTTCAGCTTGAGATGATAGATGGCCTGCGTCTGGAGGTGGCGGTAATTCTCAACATATCCCGGGATCATCTGGACCGCCACTCGGATATGCCCTCGTACAAGAGAGCCAAACTCCGCATCCTCGAAAATCAGAGACCCGGGGATGTGGCGATACTGAACGCTGATGACCCGGAGCTGTCGAGGGGAGGTGCGGTTTTCTCCCCCGGAAGGGACATCAAGATAAAAGAGGGGGTGCGGACTCTTTTCTTCTCCACAAGAAGGGAGGTCGGTGAGGGAGCCTTCGTAAGGGACAAGGAGGTTGTCCTGAGGACTCTCGAAAGGGCAGAACCGATAATACCGGTTTGGGAAATCGGAATCAAAGGCCCTCACAACCTGGCCAACGTCTGCGCCGCCTGTTGTGTGGCCTCGGTCTTGGAGATAGATGGCGAGCATCTGAGAGAAAGCCTGAGATCTTTTAAGGGAGTCGAACACCGCCTGGAGAAGGTGTTGGAAGTTGAAGGGGTCAAGATCGTGAACGACTCCAAGGCCACCAATGTGGATGCGGTCTGGTATGCCTTGCAGAGCGTCGAGGCTCCGATCGTCCTGATTATGGGAGGGAAGGACAAGGGCGGAGATTTCTTACGTCTCAAGGACCTGGCGAAAAAGAACGTCAAGTACCTGATCTTGGTGGGAGAGGCCAAAGAGAAGATTAAGCAAGCTTTGGGAGACTCTGTCTCCACAAAGGTCGCGGCCGACATGGAAGAGGCGGTTAAACTCTCCCGGCAGTTAGCTTCCGAAGGGGACACGGTTCTCCTCTCCCCGGGATGCGCCAGCTTCGATATGTTTAACGACTATGAACAGAGGGGAAAGGTCTTCAAAGATCTGTGCCGGGAGATTTTCCGTTCCCACCGGGGATCGTTGGGAACCAGACGGGAGAAGGTGAAGTGACCGCGAAACCGAAAACGGATAATCTGCTCCTGTTCGTCATCGTCCTCGGGGTTGGCTTCGGTCTGGTGTTGGTCTGCAGCAATTCCCAGGCGAAGGCGGAAAAGGACTTTGGCTCCCCTTATCATTTCCTCCTGAGACAGTCGGTCTGGGCCCTCTTGGGATTTCTGTTTATGGTTTTCCTGTGGAGGAGCGACTATCACTACTGGCTGAAGCTCTCTCCCTTGCTCTTGTTTTTCACTCTGGTTTCATTAGTCGCGGTCTTTTTCTTCCCTCCCAAATACGACGCCTGGAGGTGGATCCACTCGGGCTCTTATCAGTTTCAACCTTCGGAGCTTGCCAAATACGCGACGGTGATGTTTCTGGCCTATTCACTGCCGCGTCGGATTAGAGTCTCCCACAGGAAGCCGTTCACCTCCGAGAACAGAAGGAGTCTCACCCCCTATCTGATCCTTCTGATGTTGATCTCCGGGCTAATAATGTTCGAGCCTCACCTGGGGAACACCGCCATCGTCTTCGTCTCGGTCCTGGCGCTGTTGTGGCTGGCGGGGATGAAGTTCAGAAAGCTTCTGCTGTTGTGTCTGCCGATCGTGATCGTAGCCGCAGTAATGGTTTTCGCACTCAACTATCACCGCGACCGAATTGATGCTTATTATGATTCTCTTCGTGACCCTCTGGATGGCGCTCACCAGGTTCGCCAGTCGGCCTTGGCTTTGGCGGGTGGCGGCCTTCTGGGCCCGGGCCTGGGAGAGGGGGGGCAGAAGTGGTTTTTCCTGCCGGAAGCGCACACCGACTTCATCTTCGCCTCCGCCGGGGAGGAGTTGGGATTCCTGCCACTGTCGGCGCTGCTTTTGTTTTACCTATTCTTAGGCTGGAAATCGTGCGAAATCGCCTCTCGCTCCCCGGACGACAGCGGCTTTTTCCTGGCGGTCGGAGTCGGCACGGTGCTCACCGTCAACGCCCTCTTGAACCTGGGGGTGGTGCTGGCACTTTTGCCCGTCACCGGGGTGCCTCTCCCGTTCATCAGCTACGGGGGCTCCTCCCTGTTCATGAACCTAGTGGGGATGGGTCTTTTGCTGTCAGTTATGAGACGCAGTTACGTCTCATCAAAAACCAGGCTCTTAAACGGTGACTATGTCCCCTTGCGGAGAAAATTGAGCCATGGATAGAATCGTAATCGCCACCGGAGGCACCGGTGGACACCTCTTTCCGGCGATAAGCATCGCCGAGGAGCTGAAAAGACAGTTGCCCGGAGTTGAGATTGGCGTCGCCGGCGAGGGCAAAAGAGGCGAAGAGACAGCAGTGGGGAAGTATGGATATAGCTTCGAGAGGATCCCATGCTCTCCTCTTTTCAGAGGGTTTGGGCTACCCTGGAGGTTTATCCTCAAAAACTCCAGAGGTTTTCTCGGGGCCAGGAAGTTTCTGAAATCGTTCTCTCCGGATCTGGTGGTGGTCACCGGTGGATACGCCTCCGCTCCGGTAGGGCTTGCCGCCTGGAGGATGAAAATCCCGATTCTCCTGCAGGAGCAGAACTGCCTTCCGGGTTTGACCTCGAAGCTGTTGGGGAGGTTCGCCGAAAGGATCTGTCTGGGCTTCGAGCCGGGCTTTTATCTGTTCAAGAAGCCCCAGGGAGTTGCCGTCACCGGTAACCCTCTGCGTCCAGAGCTTGTTTTATTGGATAAGGAGGCGGCCATCGATTTCTTCAAGCTGGAGCCTGATTTCCGGACAGTGTTGGTGACAGGGGGGAGTCAGGGAGCGAGAAACCTCAACACCATTCTGATGGAGGTCTTTGACTTCATCGAAGATCACGGACGGCTGCAGCTCATCTGGCAGACCGGAGAGATCGATTTTGAGAGGTGCCAAAAGAGTGTGAAAAATCGAGGCTTCCCTCATCGACTTTTCAGGTTCATCGACAATATGTCAGCGGCTTATTCAGCTGCAGACCTGGTCGTCTGCCGCAGTGGAGCCCTGACTTTGAGCGAGCTTGCTTTCATGGGCAAGCCCTCTTTGCTGGTCCCATATCCCTTTGCCTCCGAGGGGCATCAATACCGCAACGCCCGCTATTTTCAGGAAAAGGGAGCCTCAATGGTGGTCTCCGAGTCGGAATTCAAAAACCTCTACTTCGAAGCTCAGTTCAAGAAGCTGGTGAACAATCCAGCGCTGTTGGCGAAGATGGGAGGTTGTGCCAGCAAACTGGCGTCTCCGGAGGCGACTCAGAAGATCGTGCAAGAAGCTTTGAAGCTTATGGACAAGAAGCCCGCCGCGGAAGGATGAGATGGTCTTTTTCAACAAAGTGAAGAAACTCCACTTCGTGGGGATCGGCGGAGTGGGAATGTCGGGAATCGCCGAGGTTCTGCTCAACTTAGGCTACACCGTCACCGGCTCCGATTTGAAGGGCTCCGAGACGACCCAGCGACTCGCCTCTCTGGGCGCCAAGATAGATATTGGTCACAAGGGAGAGAACGT
>LIZU01000013.1 GCA_001302725.1 candidate division Zixibacteria bacterium DG_27 | reverse complement strand
AACCGCACCGGCGGTAACATCTCTGGCACTCTGACCTTCAGCGGCTATGCCAGCTACGGCTGCGACCCGGCCAACCTTCTGGTCGCCATGGGGAGGAATAAAACCTACCCCGCCGGCACCACTCAGGAATATTACATGCTCAAGGTTCCGAACTCTGCCACTCCCGGGCAGTACAGCGCTGCAATCGGTGGCAGCCTCAGCGGCAATGACGTTTACTGTTGTATGAACGCCGACATTATCGATTGCGTCCCCTGGAGGATGGGCGACAACAGCGAGTGGGAGCTAGTGCAGGCAGACCGCCCGGAGGCTGCTCTCCCTATGGTCACCGAGCTGCACCAGAACTACCCCAACCCCTTCAATGCCACCACCAGCATCAGCTTTGATTTGGCCGAGGCCGGGAATGTCAGCCTGAAGGTTTACGACATCAGCGGCCGTCTGGTGGTTACGCTAGTTGACGGGCAGACGGAGGCTGGTGAGCATGTCGTCTCTTGGGATGCTTCCAATCTCTCCAGCGGCGTTTACTTCTACAAGCTCACCAGTGGTGACTACACTGCCAACAAGTCTATGAACCTGCTGAAGTAAACCAGAGGTTGCAGGACTGGCAAAGCATTATAGCTGGGGCAGGAGTTCAACTCCTGCCCCTTTTCTTGCGCGCCGGTTCAAAGCCCGTAGGATTCAACCGCGTGTACGCAAAGCTGAAGCTCCCCGCTACAAGTTAGCCCTGGGATGGTACTGGATGAGTCTACCTTGTAGAGAATCCCCCATCTTTTGGAATCGTATACAGTGGTGTCAGGGTCGGTGACTGTTGAAAGGGAAATGAGGTCTACCGTGAGGTGGTAGTACCCGAGGCTTTGGGGAGTACGGAAGCTGCCCCGAAAAGTCGCCTCTCCAATGGGATACATCTCCGTCTTGGTCAGCCCGAAGGAGGTGTTGTGATGCATGTAGACAATGTCACTCGAATCCCCGACGGTGGCGTTCAGGTTGACGGACTCCCTTTCCGAGAAGTTGGGGATCTCGTTTATGCTTCGGGTGTGCTGAATTTCCACCCCGGTGAGAGTGAGCTCCCCGATGCTCAGAGCCTGGAGGGTCGCCGCGGACAGATATCGATTCGAGACCTCTGAATGCACCTCCACGCCGGAGATGTCCGTCAATATCCATCCCTTTCTGGGATCCCGGTCCTCTCCCCACTTTTCGAATTTGGCCTGGATCGTAGCGAGTTCCTTCAGCGGTTTCTTCACTCGCACCCTTGTGGGCGGAGTGTATGAGGTGTCTTCAATAACAAGGTGGAAGTAACCGAACATGCTGTCTAGGACCGCCACCTCCGCCAGGGGAATCTCGTGCGGGGTTCCCTCATAGAAGAAGCTTACAACTATGCGACGCCCGACGCTGTCAATCTCCCTCCAGTAAGCGGTAGAGAGAGAGAGGGTGTCCGGCACCGTGAGGTCGATTGTCTGGCTTTGGAAGATGTCGGGCAGATCCTCGGTAATCATATCAACGATGGCGTCCCGGTCGGGATAGAAGGGGAAGGTCGGTTTCTTGGAACACCCTGATAGAATCAGACATATCAGTATGAAAACCAGGGAAACGTAAAATCTCGTGGTCAATTTGAGTCTCCGCCTCTTTAACTGAGAACCGCCCCCTCGTTTACTAACGATTACTGGTCACCTTCTTCTTCAGTTTCTTGATCTCATCTCTGAAGGCTGCCGCCTTCTCAAACTCCAGGTTTTTGGCGGCCTGCCTCATAGCCTTCTGCAAGGCCCTCAGGCGCTCTTCTGACTCCAGTTTCTCGAAGAGATCAAGTTTCTCCTTCTTCTCGTAGGTAGCAGTCCGGGAGTCGGCGAAAGTGGTGGTCTTCAAGATCTCCTCTTTAGTCTTGTAGATTGTCTCCGGGACGATTCCGTGTTTGCGATTGTATTCCTCCTGGATTTTCCTTCGGCGGTTAGTTTCCGCGACCGCCTTCTTGATCGAGTCCGTCATAACCTCGGCGTAGAGGATCACCTCCCCGGCTTTGTTTCTGGCGGCTCGACCGGCGGTTTGCACCAAAGAGGTCTCGGAGCGCAAAAACCCCTCCCGGTCCGCATCCAGAATTGCGACCAAAGAGACCTCCGGCAGGTCCAAACCCTCTCTTAAGAGGTTTATCCCTACCAGAACCTCAAACTCCGCCAAACGTAGATCCCTCAAGATTTCGACGCGGTCGATGGCGTCGATCTCTGAATGGAGATAGCGAACCTTGATGTCCAGCTGCGCCAAGTAATCTGATAAGTCCTCGGCCATCCTCTTCGTAAGGGTGGTGACCAACACCCGCTGTTTTCTGGAGGCTCGCAATCTTATCTCCTCCACCAGATCATCAACCTGATTTTTGACCGGTTTGACAGTGATGACGGGGTCTAAAAGCCCGGTGGGTCTGATAATCTGCTCCACCACCACACCCTTTGATTTCTCCAGTTCATACGGCGCCGGAGTCGCGGAGACGAATATGGCTTCATGCAGTCGGGATTCAAACTCTTCGAAATACAATGGGCGATTGTCCAGGGCGGAGGGGAGGCGGAATCCGTGTTCCACCAGAGTCTCCTTTCTGGAGCGGTCTCCCAGATACATTCCCCGTATCTGGGGAACGGTCTGGTGGGACTCGTCGATGATGCACAAAAAATCCTTGGGAAAGAAATCCAACAGGGTGAATGGTGGCTCGCCCGGTTTTCTCCCGGAGAGGTGGCGGGAGTAGTTCTCAATGCCGGGACAATATCCAATCTCCCGCATCATTTCCAAATCGTAGCGCGTGCGGGTCGCCAACCTCTGAGCCTCCAAGAGGAGGTTTTTCTTACGGAAGTATTGAAGTCGCTCTTCCAACTCCTCCTCGATGGTGGTGACAGCGACTTCGAGCCTGGGATGTGTGGTGATGAAATGCCTGGCAGGGTATATGGCGACGGTCTTTCTGTCCTCCAAGACTTCGCCCCTCAAAGTGTCCACCAAAGAGAGCTTCTCGATACGGTCTCCCCACAACTCGATTCTGATTGCCACCTCTTCATAGGCCAGATGGACTTCGATAACGTCCCCTCTGACTCTGAAACTGCCACGACCGAACTCGATGTCGTTGCGGCTGTAATGGATGTCTATCAGTTGTCTCAGGATTTCATTTCGCTCTATCTTTTGCCCCGCGGAGAGAAAGACCAAAAGCTCCCTGTAATCCTTGGGCGAACCCAGACCGTAGATGCAGGAGACCGAAGCCACCACAACCACATCCTCTCTCTCCAAAAGAGCGCTGGTGGCCTTCAGTCTCAGGCGGTCGATGTCGTCATTGATGCTGGTATCCTTTTCTATGTAAGTATCGCTGGCGGGGACGTAGGCTTCCGGCTGGTAGTAGTCGTAATAGCTTATGAAAAACTCCACCGCATTGTGAGGGAAAAACCCTTTGAACTCTCCGTAAAGCTGGGCCGCTAAGGTCTTATTGTGTGAAATGACCAAGGTGGGACGACCGTAATTGGCGATGACGTTCGCCATCGTGAAGGTTTTGCCGCTTCCGGTGACACCCAGGAGGGTTTGATGCTTGTTAGCCCGCTTCAGCCCCTGGGTCAACTCCTTGATGGCCTGGGGCTGGTCACCTTTGGGCTCATAATCAGAGACTAGTCTAAAATCCGTCATTGGACAGAAGTAATTCGTTGCCTGTTGCCGTTTCAAAAATAAGCAATGCTTCTAAGTATGTAAAGCTTCCAGAAGGCTTTTCACAGACAGAAGCCCAGGGCAGGAATCCCCCTCTATTCCATTCCCCTCACCGAATAGGCTGGGCTTTTCCGGCGGAGGCCCGCCACAGGCGGGCAAGCGGATCAGCCTCTGGCTGACGAGCCCAGCAAAGAGGCCGTAGATCAGCGCAGATCCTTGGCGCAGCGGAAGCCCAGATTGAAATCCACCCACCTGCCGAGTAAGCAGTTACGGAAATGAACCTTATTGCAGCCCTTTCCAGAGTGCCACCCGCCACCTCTGATCACTCGGAATCTCCCTTCTTGCGGACCTGCCGGATTCTTGTAAGGGCTGACCCTGCAGTAGTCCTTGTCGTAGTAATCGAAAACCCACTCTACCACATTCCCGGCCATATCGTGTAGCCCGAATCCGTTTGGGGGGTAACTGCCGACGGGGACTGTTCCCTTGGAGGAGAAATTCCCCGTGGAGGAATCCAAATCGTCGCCATTGGGGAAATCCTTGCCGACCAGACCGCCTCTGGCAGCATATTCCCACTCCGCCTCCGTGGGCAGCCTCTTGTCAATCCACTCTGCGTAAGCCTTGGCATCTCTCCAAGAGACACCTACAACCGGATGGTTGGGATAGTTCGATCCAGAGTGGAACTCCTTCATACCCCAGAATTCGGGCAGATCTCTCCCCGTCTCCTCGCAGAAGCTGAAATACTGGGCATTGGTGACCTCGTATTTATCCATGTAGAAGGAGTCGACATAGACCTTGTGAACGGGATTATCAGCCACCCCTCCATCTTGGGCACCCATCGAAAACTCTCCTCCGGGAAGCAAGACCATCTCCATTTCGATCGCCGGCTCGGACATCGGGGGCTCCTTCTTCTTAACACAGCTGGTGAATAGAATTGAGAAAACGAGAAGCAATACGGAAGTTGAACATAGACCTTTCATTTGTTTCTCCTAACTGAGTGCAGCCATCACCTCTCCGACGGTATAGTGGGAGCCGGTAACCAACACTACCTCCTCCGTCCGAGCCTGACTTAGGGCGTATTTGTAAGCCTCTCTCACGACCGGAATGACCTTGAAATTCGAGCCCTGTTTGCTGACCTCGCTCGCCAGAAGCTCTGGGTCGGCGGCTCTGTCGGTGATCGGTTTCGTCAGGTAGATCACCTCTGCAAACCTTCCCACCTCGTTGAGCATCTCCACGTAATTCTTGTCCGAGAGCATCCCCAGGACGACCAAGAATTTCCTTTGAGGTAATAGTTCCTGCAGGTTCTCCTTGATGATCTTCATCGCCGGCGGATTGTGAGCGACATCGGCCAAGACAATGGGCCTCTCAGAGAACAGCTCCAACCGTCCCCTCCAGACCACCTGGCCCAGCCCTTCCTTAATGGCCCTGCTGGTGACTCTCCAACCGTTGTCCTGAAGAATCTCGATGGCCAAAAGAGCACACATGGCGTTCTCCAGCTGGTGCCTGCCAATCAAGTTCAAGCGCAGGTCGACATACTTGTTCGATCTGGTGAAGACGTCAAGACGGGAACCCTTAATCCCCACCTCCTTCACCAGCCATTGAGCCTCGTCGTAGATTGAAACCAGCGGCGCCTTCCTTTTCCTACAGCTATCTCTCAAAATCCTTCTGACCTCGAAGTTGTTGGAGGCCGTCACCGTGGGAACCGCCTCCTTTATGATCCCGGCCTTCTCCTTGGCAATGTCGGAAACACTGCTCCCCAGGTGGTCGGTATGTTCCAAATCGACGTTGGTGATGATAGAGACTACGGTTTTCAGCACGTTGGTGGCATCCAACCTCCCCCCCAGGCCGGTTTCACAGACGGCGAGGTTGACCCCCTGCTCTGCGAAGTAGCTGAACGCCAGCGCTGAGACCACCTCGAAGAAGGTCACTGGGACCTCCTCGATCAGGTCCTTCTTAGAGCTGACAAACGCCGCGACGTACTCTCTGTCAATTGGCCTTTTTCCGATTCTGATCCTCTCGCGAAAATCCACCAGGTGGGGAGAGGTGTAGAGCCCCACTTTGAAACCGGCGGAGGTGAGTATCGCCTCTAAGATCGCTGCGGTGGAGCCTTTGCCGTTGGTTCCCGCGACGTGGATTGCCGGGAAACAGTTATGGGGATTGCCAATCAGGTCCAAAAAGCGGGTGATATTCTCAAGCCCCAGTTTAATCCCGAACTTCTCCAGATCGAAAAGGTAAGAAACCGCCTGTCGATAATCCATCTCTCTATGGGAAAAGAACGCCCAGACTCTAATCGTTACAGAGGTAGCCCAGAAGTAGGGAGAGATTCTTTCTCAGATCCTTGCGTGGGGAGATGAGGTCCACAAATCCATGTTCGAGGAAAAACTCCGAGGTCTGAAAACCCTCCGGCAATTCCTGTTTGATGGTCTGTTGGATGACTCTCTGGCCGGCAAACCCCAAAAGCGCCTTCGGTTCCGCAATAATGATATCGCCCAAAGAGGCGTAACTGGCCATCACTCCTGCGGTGGTGGGATTTGCTAGAACTGAGATATAGGGGATGTTCGTCTTCTGCAGTTCAGAAAGCAGGGCCGAGGTTTTAGCCATCTGAAACAGGGACAGGATCCCCTCCTGCATGCGCGCCCCCCCGGAGGTGGAGATAATGACGAGTGGTATTTCCCCCTCCAGGGACCTCTCGATGGCCCGAGCGATCTTCTCCCCCACCACCGAACCCATGCTGCCACCTATGAAGTGGAAATCCATCACCGCGAAGCTGACCAGGCGACCGTCGATCTTCCCAATTCCGGCACGCACCGCCTCTTTCAACCCGGTTTTCTCCTGGGCCTGTCTGATCCGCATCGGATATCTCTTCGAGTCCTTGAATTTCAACGGGTCGCCGGAAACCAAATCGGCGTCGTGTTCCTCTAGATGACCATCATCCAAGATCATCTTGATATAATTGTCCGATTTTAGCCGGAAATGATATGAGCAAATCCTGCAAACCCAGTAGCTCTTCTCCAGCTCCTTTACGTAGGTTATCTCTCCGCAGTCGGGACATTTAGTCCAAAGACCATCCGGAACCTCCCTTTTGTTGGCGGAGTCTATCCCCACCCTGGCTTTCTTGAACCACTCCATAAGAAGCTCTCAGGTCAGATTCTTCCCCATAATCAGGGCATCCTCGCTCGGAGCCGCATAGTATTTCGGTCTGCGTCCAACCTTGCCAAACCCGAATTTGTCGTACAGCTGCATGGCCGCAATGTTCGAGGGCCTGACATCCAGAATGGCATAACGACAACCGATTCTTCTCCCCTCCGATAGTGCCGCGGCCAGAAGGCTCCTGCCGATCCCGCGCCGACGATATTGGGGTCTCACCGCGATATTCGCTATCTGAAACTCTTCTGCAATGAGGTATGCTACGAGATAACCCAAAACCACCCTTCCCTCCTTGGCGACCAGGGTGTAAGCGAAGGAGTTGGAAATATCATGTCTGAAGCTCTCTTTAGGCCAGGGGTTGGAAAAGCAACTTCTCTCGATCAAGGCTACCTGCTCGATATCTTCGCCAGTCATCTCCACCAGTCGGTAATCTACGGATTTCTGTTGCGAAGTCAATTTCGTCATGGACGCTTTTTGAAAATCGCCTCTGCCGGTCTTATGTAGGTCGGGACGGAGCTCTCCAAAGATAGAAGCTCCCCCGCCAAGATCTTCTCCCTTCCCAGAAGGGCAACCAGGGCGCCTCCGGGAAAGGAGCTGAAAGTGCGCGCAACGTGAGCCTTATCCCCGTAAAGCTCCTCGAATTTGCCTCCGTAAGTTTCCGCACCGTCTCCGATGATGACCACCTCGGCGTCAAACCTCTCATACATCTTCTCCGGTGGAAGGCTCACCTCCTCCCCCACCCTGACGGGGAGGCCGCTTCTGGTGTTGTACAGAGCGGCATAAACCTCTCCCCGCCGGGCATCTATGGTGGCCAGAACCGGCAATCGACAATAAGGCAGAGACCAAGCCAAAGCCTCCAGACTGGAGACCCCAGCCAAGGGTAGTTCTCTGGGCATGCAGAGACCCTTAGCGGTCGCCAACGCCACCCGCAGTCCCGTGAAGGAACCGGGACCGGTGACAACGCTGACCCCCTGTATCTTTTCTATCGACACCCCCGTTTCCTTAAGCAAGCGGTCGATGTTGCCCAAAAGGGCGCTTTTGTGATTTCCGACAATAGGAAACTTGTGCTCCCCCAAAACCTGCTCACCGTCGATCAGTCCAACGGAACCCAAGGGTTTGGAGGCATCGATGCCCAGAACTTTCATCGGCTGCACTCAACCTGGGGTTTGAAAGGCCGTCACGATCACCGAGGCTCCCGAGAGAAGCGCACTTCCCTCCTCGTCTCGTCGACGATTCTCATAGAGACGCTCAGGGTTTCGGGCGGCAGGTAAGGTTCGGCCTTCTCGGCCCACTCTATCAAGGTCACCCCCTCCCCGAAAAGATACTCCTCGTAACCGAGGCAGAGAAACTCCTGGTGGCTTTTCAGCCGATAAAGGTCGATGTGGTAAACCGGCAGAGTTCCGCGGTAGTGATTGATAATGATGAAAGAGGGGCTGGTGATTTTCTCCTTGACCTTCAGACCTCGACAAACCCCCCGGATAAAGCAGGTTTTCCCGGCGCCGAGCTCCCCGAAAAGGGCGACGACGGCCCCGGACGAGAGCTTCTCGGCCAGCTTCTCGCCCAGACTCTCGGTCTCTTCGGGAGAGGAGCTGACAACCCTTCTTGTAGATTCTCTGTCCGCTGAGATCGAGAGCCGCTCCTCTTTTGAGGCTTTCGGAAAGCCAGCCTCGTTCATAGTTCCTAAAACTTCTTCGATTTCATTGTGACAACCGGCAGGATCATCTCGTCTAAGGAGATGCCTCCGTGCTGGAAGCTGTTACGATATTGTCTTTCGTATTCGTGATAGCTGGTGGGATAGACGAAGTAGAAATCCTCTCGGGCGATTATGTAAGTGGTGCTGATGCGGTAGCTGGGGAGATGGTATTCCTTTGGATCTTTGATCAGGACTGATTCCTTCTGGTTACAATTGAGGTTATCTCCATATTTGTAGCGCAGATTGGTAGAGGTGTCTCTTCTGCCGTGGGCGATAGTGCCCTGGGTCCCTAAAACTGAACCGTGGTCGGTGGTGATTATGACGGTGCAATCGTGCTCGGAGAGGTACTGCAACACCTCGAAGAGGCTGGAGTGCACAAACCAGGATCTCATCAGGGATCTGAAGGCAGCCTCATCGGGAGCGATCTCCTGGAGGATCTCCGATTCCGAGCGCCCATGAGAGAGAATATCGAGGAAGTTGACCACTATTGAGAAGAGCGGTTCCTGCATATAGTTGGAGATCTTTTTAGCCAGATTTTCTCCCTCGGCGGCGTCCAGAATCTTTACGTACTTGGGGTCATCCTTATACTGAAGCCCTAAGAGCCGCAGCTGCCGGGCCAAATTCTGTCTTTCATATCTATTCCTGGAGGCGTCGTCCGAGCTGGGTTTCCACAGCTCCGGATGGAGGCGAGCACATTCGTCCGGGAAAAGCCCGGAGAAGATGGCGTTGCGGGCATACGGGGTGGCGGTCGGCAGGATGGAGTAGTAGTAGTCAACTTTGAGGTTGAAATACTCCGCCAGAATCGGCTCCACCATTAACCACTGATCCAGCCGCATGCAATCGATGACGATGAAGAAAACCTGCTGTCTCTCCCGAAGAAGCGGCAGCAAGAAGGTTTTGACGACATCGATCGAAAGGGGAGGCCGGTCCTCATCCTGGAGCCACCGGGGGTAGTTCCGGGCGACGTAGCGACCGAACTCCAGGTTGGACTCCTTTTTCTGTCCCCGGTGCGATTGCCGCAGTCCGACATCTCTCGTCTCCTCGATCTCGACGTCCATTCTCGACAACTCCAGGTGGATGTCAATCCAGTCCTTCCAACTCAAGGGTCCCAGGAGTTTCCGGGCGATGGTGGCAAACCCCGTGACATACTCCCGGGCGAGATGGCTCTCTCGAATTCTCTTGGCCTCTAAGAGACGCTTGGAGGCCGAGAGAATCTGGCTGGGATTGACCGGTTTGGTGAGGTAGTCGTCGATCTTTTTGCCGATGGCCTGTTCCATCAGCATCTCCTCCTCGCTCTTGGTGACCATGATGACCGGCAGATTGGGCTTGATCTCCTTTATCTCCTCCAGGGTGGTCAATCCATCCTTTCCCGGCATCATCTCGTCGAGGAGGACCAAATCGTAGTCGTTCTCACGCACCAGGGCCACGCCGTCATCGCCGTTGGTGGCGGGGGTGACCTTGTAGCCGCGCGACTCCAAGAAAAGAATCAGAGATTTCAGGTGGTCGATCTCGTCATCGACCCAGAGAACGTTCCAGGATTCTGCTTTCATGATTCTTCAATTCTACGCTCGCATTCTCTCTAAGTTTCTATCGGCAGGGTAACCAAAAAGGTGGTGCGGCGATGGGGAATGCTCTCCGTCAACTGTATCTTTCCCCGGTGATACTCCTCCACGATCCTTCTGGCCAAAGTCAGACCTAATCCCCAACCCCTCTTCTTGGTAGTGTAGCCGGGGAGAAAAACTTTGCTCTGCTTTCTGGCGGGAACTCCCCGCCCGTTATCGCTGACCGTTATCTGCGCCCTTTTGCCGTCGTCGCTGGTGGAGGTGGAGATTCGAATCCAGCCGTCGGCAGGACTGATCACCTCCAGAGAGTTTTTGATCAGATTCTCCATCACCCAGGAGATGAGTTCCGGATTGACCTTGACCTCCCGAACCTCCCCGTAGTCCTCCTCGATTCTCACCCCCCGGCCCGCTCCCGGGAGTCGCGTCTCAAAATATGAAACCACCTCCTTTATGGTGCCGTTGAGGTCGGTGAGCTTCAACTCCGGGACCGAGCCAATCTGCCCGAAGCGGTTAGCCACCCTCTCCAGACGCTTGATGTCAGCTCGCATCCGATCCGTGATCTCCTCCTGTCGATAGCTGCTGAGTGTCTCCGAGCTGCCGGGCTGGCGTTTCATTTTCAAAAGCTCCAGCCAACCTAAGAGGGAGGAGAGGGGGGTTCCCAGCTGGTGAGCGGTCTCCTTGGCCATTCCCACCCAGATGAAGTGCTGCTCGCTCTTTTTGAGGTTGTGATAGCCGATGAAGGCTACAAGAAGGAACAACACCACAACTCCCGCTTCGATGAGCGGCATTACCCGCAACTTCTCCACCATGGGGGAGTCGCCGTAGTGAAGATAGGAGATGATGGTCTTCGGCTCCCCAAAATAGATCGGGATGGGGTCCCTTTTCGAATCCATTTTCCTGTAGATTTCGGTTAATCTCCCCATCGCCTTCAAGGAGGTATCTCCGTGAGCGACTCCCACCTCCCTCCAGGAGGAGGGTCTCCCCTGAGGGTCAGTCACTATAATCGGGAAGTTGCTCTTTTCGATGATTTCCTCGAAGATGACGTTGATCTCGGCACCGGTGGCGGCCTCTGAAGCCGCGAACTGCCACAATCGGGCGTAAACTCGGGAGGTCTCGGCGATCTCTCTTCGCAGTTGGCTGACAATCAATTGGGTGTAGATTGTGAAGATCAGCCCCACCAGCACAATCCCGAAAACGAGAAAGGCTTTGAAATAGAAGGAAGAGCCGGCGTAACCGGTAGTCAGGTGAAACTTTTTCATAACTCTTTGTGGTAGAGAAACCCCACAGCGTTAGCAGCTAGGGATAAATTCTGGCCATCTCTACCTCTTTTTTTTCGTCTTTCAAACCCCATAGTTTTTTTGAAGTTGCTGGGGTGAGAGCTGCTTTCTGACAATCGAAAGAAAACAGCACGAGAGGTACTCACCACTAACAACTAACAACTAACAACTAACAACTAACAACTAACAACTAACAACTCACCTCTAACCACTCACTGCTCGGGTCCGATTTCGTCAAGGTTTCCCATATAGGGTCTCAGCACCTCCGGCACCATAATGGTGCCCCTTTCAGTTTGATAATTTTCGATGATTGCAATCAGGGTTCGGGGGAGCGCCGCCCCGGAGCCATTGAGGGTGTGGACAAATTCCGGTTTGGCTTTGGGAAGGGGGCGGCATCTGATGTTGGCGCGACGAGCCTGAAAGTCCTCGAAGTTGCTGCAGGAGGAGACTTCCAGATACTTATCCACACCGGCGGCATACACCTCCAGATCGTAACACTTGGAGGCGGCAAAGCTCAAATCCCCGGTGCACAGGATCCGCACCCGGTAAGGTAATCCCAGAAGCTGAAGAATCTCTTCCGCATCCTTCACCAGCGATTCTAATTCCTGATAGGAGGATTGCGGCTTGACCACCTTTACCAGTTCGACCTTGTTGAACTCGTGGACTCTCATTAAACCCCGGGTATCCTTTCCGTATGAGCCGGATTCCCTTCGGAAACAGGGAGTGTAGGCGGTGTAATAGAGAGGTAAGTCCTCACCCTTCAAGATCTCGTCCCGATGCAGGTTGGTCAGCGGAACCTCCGCAGTGGGAATCAGAAAGAGGTCGTCCTTCTCGACAACGTACATATCGTATTCTAACTTCGGCAGTTGCCCGGTGCTCACCATCGAGGCCCGGCCAGACAGAACCGGAGGCA
>LIZU01000128.1 GCA_001302725.1 candidate division Zixibacteria bacterium DG_27 | reverse complement strand
CCTGCAGTCAAAGAAAGTCAAGGCCTCCAAGAAAAAACAGCACACCGTTCAGGTCAAGACCATAAGATTTCGCCCCAAGACCGAAGAGCATGATTACGTCTTCAAGACCAAGCATATAAGGGAATTTTTGGAGCAGGGAAACAAGGTGAAGGTCTCCGTCGATTTCCGCGGCCGGGAGTTGGCTCACAAAGAATTGGGGGAAAAAATCATCGAACGGGTTAAAAGCGACCTCGAAGATATCGGGGTGCCGGAGAACCAGCATAAGATGGAGGGGAGGAGCATGACCATGATCCTCATCCCCAAAAGCAGCCAAACCCCAAAGTCTTAGAGTAGAACTTAAATTGTTGTTGCCATCTCTCAGAGATTATATATAATAGTAGCTTTGAAGGAGATTTTTGGATGCCGAAGTTGAAGACCAACCGGGGTGCGGCCAAAAGATTCAAGAAGACCGGCTCTGGAAAGATAAAGAGGAGAAAGTCAAACAGCAGCCACCTCTTCACCAAGAAGAGCACCAAAAGGAAAAGAAGACTCCGCAGCTCAGCCCTGGTCAGCAAGACTGATCTGAAGAAGGTCAAGAAGCTCATACCCTATTAGGAGAGAAGATGCCTCGGACCAAACACAGCGTCGCCTCTAAGAAGAGAAAGAAGAAGGTCCTAAAACTCGCTCGGGGAAACTACGGCGGTCGGCACCGGCTCTATCGCACCGCCAAGGAGACCGTCAACAAGGGTTTGGCTTACGCTTACAGAGACCGTCGAGTCAAAAAGAGGAATTTTCGGAGATTGTGGATCATCCGCATAAATGCCGCCTGCCGGCAACACGGTCTTTCTTATAGCCTGTTCACCAACGGCCTGAAAAAAGCGGGAGTGACTCTGAACCGCAAGATCCTGGCGGATTTGGCTGTGAAAGACGTTGGCGCCTTCTCCCGGTTGGTTGAGATAGCCAAAACCGGCTAAGTTTTCAGACTCCTTTTTGTTTCTGCTTGGGGGAGGGATCATAACAGCTTTCCGCAGGATAGGGATGCAAGGTAGAACCGCCAGAAGGACTCTTGTCGTTTCCCCTTTAATACTCCCAAGCACGCCTCCAACACCAGCAGCCATCCGGGAGCGCCTGAAAGAAGCACGAGATATTGATCCCTTTCGCAGGGGCGAGCTTATCAAAGAAGGAACCACTTCACCGTTGAGAGAAGGAAACAAGTTGAACGTCTAACTGGACAACAGAGCAGACGTACAAGGCTCAGGTTAGCCTTCAAGCCATTAGTTGTACCATGACAACTCAACCGCCAGATCTAAAAGAGATAGAAAAAGAGGCTCAAGACCTCTTGGGGGAGTGTGACACTCCCCGGAAGTTAGAGGAGGTCAGGGTCAAGCTCCTGGGTCGTAAAGGGCTCATCACCGGAGTTATGAGAGAACTGGGGCGGTTGCCGGCGGAGGTCCGTCCAGCAGTCGGCAAGGAAGCGAATCTCTTGAGAGAGAGAATCGAGGCTGCCTTGGCGGAAAAGAAACGCCTCACCTCCGAGGAGAAAGAGGTCAGCGAACCCCTTTTCGACTATACTTTACCGGGCAGAACCCCGTGGCTGGGCAGGTCTCACCCGATCACTCAGACCATAATCGAGATCGAGGATATTTTTCGGGGAATGGGCTTCGAGGTCGCCGAAGGACCCCACATCGAGACCGATTACTACAACTTCGATGCCTTGAACACTCCCGAAGACCATCCTGCCAGAGATCTGAGCGACACCTTCTATGTCGACAAGGGGATTCTGCTTCGAACTCACACCTCCCCGGTGCAGATTCGGGTTATGGAGAAGAAGTCTCCGCCGGTGAGAATCATCGCTCCGGGCCTGTGCTTCCGCCGAGATACGCCGGACGCCTCTCACGTCCCCAACTTCTTCCAGACCGAGGGGCTGTATGTCGACAGAGAGGTCAGCGTTACGGATCTTAAGGGGGTCATAACCGCCTTCGCCCGGGAGCTTTTCGGCCCCAAAATCAAGGTCCGTTTCCGACCTCACTTCTTCCCCTTCACGGAGCCCTCGGTGGAATACGATTTCTCCTGTATGATCTGTGAGGGGAGCGGCTGTCCGGTCTGCAAACGAACCGGATGGGTGGAGATCTCCGGCGCCGGCATGGTCGACCCCGAGGTTTTTAAGGCGGTCGGATACGACCCGGAGATTTACACTGGGTATGCTTTCGGGATGGGGGTAGATCGCATCGCTATGATAAAATACAGGATTAACGATATCAGGTTGCTCTACGAGAATGACCTTAGATTCTTGCGACAATTCTGACTTTTTGAAGGGCGTGGAGCGGGGAGGTCCTGTCCCCTGTGTCCTGAGATGAAGCTTAGCTACAACTGGCTCAAAGAACTGATCCCGAATCTCTCCTGGAATCCCGAGCAGGTCGCGGAGAAGCTGACCATGTCGGGCACCGAGGTGGAGTCGCTTCATCCCGCCTGGCCGGAGCCGGAGGGCATCGTCGTTGGCCACGTGAAAGAGGTGAAGACGCATCCGGAGGCGAAAAACCTGAAAGTTTGTCAGGTGAATATCGGCCAGAAAAGGTTGCAGACGGTTTGCGGAGCTTCGAACCTCGAGCGCGGTCAGAGGGTAGCTTTGGCTCTGCCGGGGGTGAAGCTCCCCGACGGTTTGGAGATGAAAGAGGCGGAGATCAAGGGGACAAAGTCGGCAGGAATGATATGTTCCGAGAAGGAGCTGGGAATCGGTGAGGTCGGTGACATTATACTGGTTTTAGACGATGAGTTCGTCGCCGGGACCTCGCTCGCCGAGGCACTGAGGCTAAGAGATTCGATTTTAGAATTAGAGGTCACCCCCAATCGCCCCGACTGTTTGTCGCACATAGGGATCGCCAGGGAGCTTTGTGCCTTGGGCGGTGGAACCCTGAAATTGCCGGAGACTCACTTCCGCGAAGCGGGGATTGAAACCGCCTCCGAGGTGGAGGTCGAAATCGAAGATGTCGTCGGCTGCCCCCGTTACACCGCCCGGGTAATAAAGGGAGTGAAGATAAGACCCTCTCCGAAGTGGATGGCTCTACGTCTGGAGTCGTTAGGGATCCGTTCCATCAGCAACGTAGTTGACATCACCAACTGGGTGCTTTTGGAGACCGGACATCCCCTGCACGCCTTCGATTACGACAATTTCGCTCAGAGACGGGTCCTAGTCAGAAGAGCCAAACCGGGAGAGAGATTCCTCACCTTAGACGGCGTCGGGAGAACCCTCTCGAGCAACTCCCTTCTGATAACCGACGGTGAGACGCCGGTGGCGATTGCCGGGATCATGGGCGGAGAGAAAAGCGAAGTCTCGGGTTCCACCCGAAACATACTTCTGGAGAGCGCCTATTTCGACCCTCCCACCACCAGAAGAACCTCCAAGGAGCTGGGTTTGGTTTCAGAGTCCTCTTACCGCTTCGAGCGGGGCGCCGACCCGGAGAATGCGGTTTTTGCTTCCGAGAGAGCAACCCGACTGATTCAGGAGCTTGCCGGCGGGGAGGTCTTGAAGGGGTTGGTTGATTGCTATCCCAAAAAGGTTGCCTTCCCCAAGGTAAAGCTGCGCCCCCAGAGAGTCTCCACCGTCGTGGGGATTGAGATCCCCAAGGAAGAGAGCAGGAAAACGAGGAGATAGCAAGGATTCTCAACTACGACAATATTCCCGCGGTCGAAAGACCCGGCGGAGAGTTGGTGACTCCACTTCCCGAGGAGCGAGAATCGGCCCGAGCCATCACCGGAATTTTGTGTGGCCGGGGATTCTTCGAAACCGTGACCTACATATTCAAGGAGCCGGGCAAATACGCGGTCTTTGGAGGTCATGACAGTTTTGTGCACCTCTTGAATCCAATCTCAGAAGAGCTGTCGATCTTGAGGCCGAATCTGACCGGAAGTCTTCTGGAAACCATAAACTACAATCTGAACCGTTACGAAAAGAATGTCCGCATCTTCGAGATCGGCAAAGTCTATTTCAAGAGTGGGGAGGGCAGATTCTCAGAGAGCTGGCGTCTGGCGGCGGCAATATCCGGACACCGAGAAAGACGGCACTGGAGCATCTCGCCCACACCGGTCGACCTTTTCGATCTGAAGGGAGAGCTGGAGGGGCTATTGGAGCGGCTCAATCTCCCGGATGTTTCCTTCAGACCGAAGGGAGGACCTATATTTGAGGCCGCTAAAGGATTTGACATCCTCTCTAAGGATCAGTGTCTCGGGGAGTTCGGCAAGGTCGCAGAGGAGGTGTTGAAAGCCTTCAACATCAAGGAGGCGGTCTTCTCCTTCGAGATCGATTTGGAAAAACTAACGGAGCTTTTCCCCAGAGAGAAAAGGTATCAGGCTCTGCCGAAGTTCCCCCCGGTGGACAGAGACATCGCCATCGTCGTTGACCACCGCATTTTAGCGGGAGAGATACAAAAGAGCATAAGGAAGCTCGACTTAGATTCTCTGGAGGAGATCTCGCTTTTCGACCAGTATGTCGGCAAACAGGTTCCGCCGGGGAAGAAGAGCCTGGCCTTCTCAATCCGCTACCGTTCCCCGGAGAGAACCCTGACCGAAAAGGAGGTGGAGTTTTCCCAAAAGAGGTTAGTTCAACACCTCAAGGCCAAATTTGGAGCCCAGTTGCGAAGCTGAAGTTTTTTGTTTCCAAATATTGAGGAAGCCTTTATATTTAGTAAGAGAGGTTTAAGAGGTTTGACCCTGGATAGCCTACAGATCTTTGAGTCGAAAATCAACCAGGCAGTTGAGGCCATAAATAGACTAAAAGAGGAGAAAGGGCAGTTAATTCAGACTATAAGCCAGCTGGAGGCCAAAGCCTCCGAGTTGGAGAAAGAGAAAAAGAACTTCAATCAGAAGTATGACCGGTTGCTCGTTGAGAAAGAGAAAACAGAAGAGGAGTTCAAAAAAAAGCAACAGCAAGCAAAACAGAGAATAGAAGCTATACTGGATAAGCTTTCAATTCTGAGCGACGGCTGAGGGAGATTGCGCTCCGTCGGCGGAGGGGTGGAAGGGCAGGTCAGTTCCCGAACGGGGTCGGGCTCTCAGATAGCCGGGCATCTAAGGTGGCTTTAGAGAATCGAAAGAAGTCGGTGAGAGTGAACATACTCGGCCAGGACTATCTCATCAAAGGGGATGCCGAGGAGGCTTACATCCGAGAGGTGGCAGCCTACCTCGACCAGAAGATGAGGACCGTAGCCGAGGGAATGCCCGCCAGATCACACGCTAAAGTGGCTGTCCTGGCGGCGCTCAACATCGCCGACGAGCTGTTCAAAGAGCGAGAAGAGAGCGAGAGAAAAGCGAGTGAAATCGAAGAGAAATTACTTTCTCTGAGTCGAAATATCGAGAAAAGCCTCACTTTAGAGGAACCCGCTTAAAGGCTCTGAGCCCACCTGTCCGGCAGAGTCCCGGTGACCACTCCGGGCCCGCAGAAACCTCCCTCGATTATCTCAAAGCTCGGTTCTGTCCCTCACCCGTCGCCGGGAGGATAAGATGGAAACAACAATAGCGATTGCGGCGACTGCATTTGTGATCGCATTTCTTCTTGGCTTGGCCATCAGGGGAAAAATCGGAGCCTCCAAGCTCGCCCGGGCGGAGGAGTTCGCCGCCAAGATCATAAAGGAGGCTGAAAAGGAGGCTCAGATCAAAAAGAAGGAGGCTCTCCTGGAGGCCAAGGACGAGTGGTATAGAGCCAAGGCCAACGTAGAACGTGAGCTCCAGAGCAAAAGGCAGGAATTCCAGAAGACCGAGAAACGGCTTCAAAATCGGGAGAGCGGCCTCGACCGCAAAGTCGACATCCTCAACAAGAAGGAGCGGGAAACCCTCTCCAAGGAGAAACATCTCAAAAACTGGGAGAGGAATTTGAGGATTCGGGATGCGGAGCTGGAGCGACTGCTGAGCGAAGAGAATCAACAGTTGGAGAGAATTTCCGGGATGACTCAGGAGGAGGCGAAAAACCTGCTGCTGCAGAACTTGGAAAGTCAAGCTCGGCAGCAAGCCGCCCAGATGATCAAGGACATAAAGGACAAGGCCATAGAGACCGCCGAGAAGGAAGCCAAAAACATCGTCATCTCTGCTGTCCAGAGGTGCGCCGCCGACCACACCGTCGAATCCACAGTCTCGGTGGTGAACCTGCCCTCGGATGAGATGAAGGGCCGGATCATCGGCCGGGAAGGGAGAAATATCCGCAGTTTCGAGACCGCCACCGGCATAGATGTCATCGTCGACGACACTCCAGAGGCGGTGATTCTATCCGGATACGACCCCATCAGGAGAGAGGTCGCCCGCATGGCGCTGGAGAAGCTGATAGTTGATGGTCGGATCCATCCCGCCCGGATAGAAGAGGTGGTGGCCAAAGCCGACAAGGAGATGGAGGTGATCATTCGGGAAACCGGGGAACAGGCCTGTTTCGACGTCGGCATTCACGGGGTTCACCCGGAGTTGGTGAAGCTCCTGGGGAAATTGAACTTCCGCTCCAGCTACGGACAGAACGTCCTTCAGCACAGTAAAGAGGTCGCCTTTCTCTCCGGAATCATGGCCGCGGAGCTGGGTTTGGACGCCACCCTGGCCAAGAGATCCGGGCTTCTGCACGACATCGGCAAGGCCGTCGACCGCGACACCGAGGGAACCCACACCCAGATTGGAGCCACAAGCGCCCAGAAACACGGGGAGCATCCGATTGTGGTAAATGCCATCGCCAGCCATCATGAGGACACCATTCAGGAGACTCCCTATTCGGTGCTGGTGCAAGCCGCCGACGGCATCTCCGGTGCTCGTCCGGGGGCGCGCCGGGAGACCTTAGAGGGATATATTAAGCGAGTGGAGAAGTTAGAGGGGATGGCGGACTCCTTCAAGGGGGTGGGGAAGGCTTACGCCATTCAGGCCGGCAGGGAGCTGCGGGTGATGGTGGAGGCGGGCCAGATTGACGATCTGCATGCGGGCGAGCTCGCGACCGAGATCGCCAAGAAGATCGAGTCGGAGTTAGAATACCCCGGCCAGATCAAGGTAACCGTGATCCGCGAGACCCGCGCCGTGGATTACGCGAAGTAGAACTTGCAATTGAGAAAACGTTTGGAGTTTGCATTCAGGTCATATACTCTTAAGGCCAAAGGGGATCAAACAGTCACGTAGAACACACAGAATCGAACTACCTTGGTATTACTGTCGGCTAACAGCACTCTTGCACGGGGGAAGCCGGTATGCTCATGAAATACATTCAGGCAACGATGAGAAAAGCCAAGTATGAAATCCTTACTGATGATAAGACATTCTATGGAGAGATTCCGGGTTCGAGGGTGTTTATGCCAACTCTGCCACTCTCGAGGCTTGCCGCGAGGAGTCAGAAGAAGTGCTGGAGGAATGGATTCTCTTCAGGATTTCTCGCAGTCCGCCTCTGCCCATTGT
>LIZU01000012.1 GCA_001302725.1 candidate division Zixibacteria bacterium DG_27 | reverse complement strand
CAGATTCTTCGAGGAGATCTGCAAACAGGAGGGCTTCAGCAAGGTAGCCTTGGGGCATACCGCCGACGATCGCGCCGAGACCTTCCTTCTGAACTTGCTCCGAGGTTCGGCAACCTCTGGACTGGCTTCGATTCCCCACAAACGTGGCATTTTCATCCGTCCCCTGCTGGACTCTTATCGTGAGGAGATCCTGAACTACCTAGAGGAGCGTCAGTTCTCCTATCGTGTCGACTCCAGTAACTACGATGTCAAAATCCGAAGGAATAAGGTGCGTTGGGAACTTATCCCTTATCTAAAGGAGAATTACAACCCAAATCTAAAGAAGGTCTTGAACCGCACCGCAGAGGTGTTAGAGACCGACCTCGCCGCTTTGAACGAAATTGCCGAGGCAGTGATAACTAAGCTTGGAGGCCATCTCCAAGACAGCAAAATTGTCCTTGATTTGGCTTCATTTTTGGATTATGAATTGAGCCTGAAGAGAGTGATTGTCCGCACCTGTTTCTCAAAATTGAGCCCTCGAAGCTCTCCTTTATCCTATCGGTCGGTGACGAGGGTTTTGTCGCTTGGCGGCTCGAGAACTGGTGCCAGGGCAGAACTCCCGGATGGAGTTTTGGCTGAAAAGGGAAAGGACAAGCTGATATTCTCTCTTCCCCGCAGAGACAACTCCACACACAAGCTGGATTTGCCGGGAGAGTGTGAGCTGGAGGGTCTGGGAATAGATGTTCGCGGGGAGGTGATTAACGTTAGAGATTTGCCGGAAGACCTCAAAGCTACTCCTCCCTGGACAGCTTTTTTCGATTTGGGGCGGTTTTCGCCCCCATACAGGCTGCGGACTAAGAGAACCGGCGACAGGTTTAAACCTCTGGGGATGGAGGCCGAGAAGAAATTGTCGGACTTCTTCATCGACAGCGCCGTCCCCAAGATTGTGCGTGACGAGGTCTTACTGCTTCTAAGTGGGGAAAAGATCGCCTGGGTGGTGGGCTTCAGGCCCCATCACGATTTTCGGGTCAGAGAAGATTCCGAAAAGATAATGAAGGTTGAGGTTTCTGGTGCGAGTTATTGTCTCTGAAGAGAAGTTGAAACGAAGAGTGGAAGAGTTGGGAGAGGAGATCTCCGCCGACTTCCGGGGGAAAGACCCCATAATTGTCAGCATCCTGCGGGGAGGCTTCATCTTCACTTCGGATTTGGTCCGGCTCCTGGATTTCCCTCACGAGATCGATTTTGTCTCCGTCTCCAGCTACGGAGATGGCACCTCCAGCTCCGGCGTGGTCAGGCTCCTGAAGGACTTAAACACTAATGTCCGGGGGCGCCACCTCCTTCTGATCGACGACATCATCGACACCGGATTGACCATCGACTACCTCGCCAAGGACTTGAGCCTTCGCAGTCCCGCCTCCCTGACCATCGTTGCCCTGTTGGAGAAACAGATCAAAAGGAAATTCGATCTACCGACAAAGTATGTGGGGTTCAGAATCCCCGACACCTTTGTGGTCGGATACGGATTGGATTTCAACGAGAAGTACCGCCACCTTCCCTTCATTGCGGAGCTGGACGGGATTGAGGCCAAAGGCACCGGCGGGAACAAAGGGGTAGAATCGAGTTAAAAAGTAGTGATGTCAAACGACAGAGAAAAGCAGATTCTGCGGCGAATTCCTCCCGGAGAACGAGATGATAGGCGCAGAAGACCACCTCGGGGGGAGATGCCTCCGGAGGGGAAGGGCGGCGGTAACCCCCTCAAGAGGATGTCCAAGACCTTGATCTTCTGGGCCGCGATCATCTTAATCACGGTCCTCTTCGTCCAGTATCAACTCTCCGGCAAAAGGGAGATGGTGGAGATAACCTACTCGGAGTTCATAGATCAGTTGAACGAGGACAATATCAAGGAGGTTACCTTCATCGAAAAGGACTTGAGCGGGGAGTTTTCGGCCGCCTATTCCAAGCTGGCAGGAGGGAAAACCCAGGCATACAGTGAATTCAAAGTCCATATTCCCTTTGAGGACCCAGACTTGGTGGAGAGGTTGGAGGCTAAGGGAGTGGAGATAAACGCCAAGGAGAAGGGAATGGGGTGGTCACTAATATTGTCTTTCCTGCCCTGGCTGCTCTTTTTGCTCCTTTTCTGGTTTTTGATGTTCAGGCAGATGCAGGGAGGTGCCAGAGGTGTTTTCTCCTTTGGCAAGAGCCGGGCGAAGCTCCTGGCCGGGGGGGATCGACCCAAGGTCACCTTCAGTGATGTCGCTGGCTGCGACGAGGCCAAAGAGGAGCTCTCGGAGATCATCGGGTTTCTCAAGGACCCCGCCAAGTTTCAGAAATTGGGAGGCAAAATCCCCAAGGGTGCTCTGCTCTTGGGTCCTCCGGGCACCGGCAAGACCTTACTGGCCAAAGCAATCGCCGGGGAGGCGGGGGGACCGTTCTTCTCCATGAGCGGCTCTGACTTTGTGGAGATGTTTGTGGGTGTGGGAGCCTCCCGGGTGCGAGACCTTTTCGACCAGGGGAAAAGAAACGCTCCCTGCATAATCTTCATCGACGAAATTGATGCCGTCGGGAGACACCGCGGCGCTGGCCTGGGTGGGGGGCACGACGAAAGGGAACAAACCCTAAACCAGTTACTGGTGGAGATGGACGGATTTGAGTCCAACGAGGGAGTCATCCTCCTGGCGGCCACCAACCGTCCTGATGTCTTGGATCCTGCCCTTTTGAGACCGGGGCGTTTCGATCGCCAGATTGTGATCAGCAGCCCCGACGTTAGGGGCCGGGAGGGAATTCTGAAGGTTCACGTTCGCAAAATCAAGGTCGGTGAAGATGTCGATATCTCGGTTTTAGCCCGCGGAACCCCGGGGCTTTCAGGGGCGGATCTGGCCAACCTGGTCAACGAAGCCGCACTTTTAGCTGCCAGGAGAAACCGCGACCAGGTCACCATGGCAGATTTCGAGAACGCCAAGGACAAGGTGATGATGGGCACCGAGAGGCGCAGCCTGGTGATCTCCGACGAGGAGAAAAAGATCACCTCTTACCACGAATCCGGGCACGCCCTGGTAGCGAAACTCCTTCCCGGAAGCGATCCGGTGCACAAGGTCACCATCATCCCGCGAGGCATGGCCCTGGGGCTGACTCATCACTTACCCATTGACGAACGTCATACTTACTCCAAAGAGTATCTGGAGACAACCCTGACCTCTATTCTCGGTGGCCGAGTGGCGGAGAAACTGGTCTTCGATCAATATACCACCGGAGCCGGCAACGACATCGAACGAGCCACCGCCCTGGCTCGAAGAATGGTCTGCGACTGGGGAATGTCAGAGAAGCTAGGACCGCTGACCTTCGGCAAAAAAGAAGAAGAGATCTTCCTGGGCAGGGAGATTGCCAAGAGGAGGGACTATTCTGAACAGACCGCCATTGAAATCGACCAGGAGGTCAAAGCCATCATCGACAGAGCCGAGGGGAGGGCGACCGAGCTTTTGAGCGCCAACATTGATAAACTGCACCAGCTGGCGGAAGTGCTCTTGGAAAGGGAAATACTGGACGGAGTGGAAATAGACAAAATCCTGCGGGGGGAAGAACTGGAATCGGCCAAAGAGGTAACTCCCGGGAGTGGACAGAGCTAAAGCAGAGAAGGCGGTGCGGGAGCTTCTGGGGGCTTTGGGGGAGAACCCTGATCGTCCCGGGCTGGAGGAAACCGCCCGCAGGGTTACGGATTTCTATCAGGAGTTTTTCTGGGGGCTCTCCCGGGACCCCAAGGCGGAGCTCGAATCGGGGATCTTCCAGAGCTCCAAAGAATCGCCCACCACCGAGGGGGGAATGGTTGCAACCAAAGGCATCAACTTCCATTCTCTGTGCGAGCACGATCTTCTCCCCTTCTTCGGAAAGGTCGGCATCGTTTACATCCCGGACGGAGGCCGCATTGCGGGGTTTTCCCAACTGGTCCGAACGGTGGAAGTCTTGTCCCACCGACCCCAGTTGCAGGAGCGGTTGACCAGTCAGGTAGCGGACACCATCCAGGAGGTTTTAAGGCCAAAGGGAGTTTTAGTGCTGATGGAGGCCGAACAGCTCTGTCTCAGCATGCGAGGCTTAAAGAAGCCGGGAATAGTCACGATCACCTCAGCGTTCACCGGGATCCTGAAAGAGGAAACCACCAGGGCAGAGGCCTTAACGCTGCTTAAAGGGAGGTAGAAATCAGAAGACCGACGATGGTTGTGGTTCCCATCTTACAGGCCCTAACTCACAGATTCCAAACTTTCCACAGAGTTGACTTAAAAGACCGGAGTTTTTATCTTGTGCTTTGAGTGAGTTCTTGCTCACTTTCCCAGAAGTTGGATTTGGAGTTTAAGTCTTTCGTGGTGGCAGATGAAATCTTACAAGTTCTTCCAAGTTGACGTCTTTACCGAAACCCCTTTTGCGGGGAATCCGCTGGCAGTGATTACCGAACCGGAGGACCTCTCGGAGGGCCTGATGCAGAAAATCGCAAGGGAGATGCACCTCTCCGAGACCAGTTTCGTTTTCCCTCCGGAGAGGCCCGAAGCCGATTTCAGATTGAGAATTTTCACTCCGACTCACGAGATCCCCTTCGCCGGCCATCCGGTAATAGGCACCGCTCACATTCTATCCACGGAGGGCTACTTCGAATTCGACCGGGGGAAGACGGAGCTTGTTTTTGAGCTCGGGATCGGCAAAATCGAGGTCACCAGGAGGAGGTTCTCCGGGGCAGAAGAGTGCCTGACCATGCGGCAGCCCCTTCCCAAGTTCGCCGACTACGGTGGCGACCGCAAACAGATAGTGGAACTTTTGGGATTGAGCTCCACCTCGGAGTTGGCGGAGGATTTGCCCATAAAAGTGATTTCCACCGGCTCGCCGTTTCTGATGATTCCCCTGCGCTCGGAGGAGTCGTTGAAGAGAGTCAAGGTAAACTTGAGCGTCTTGGAGAGAGTGTCGGTAGTCGCAGGCACCACCGCGGTGGCGCCTTTCGTGGTTGACCATCCCGGAGCTGGTGAGGTCACCACCAGAGTCTTTGCCCCCTTCTTTGGGGTGCCGGAAGATCCAGCAACCGGCTCCGCCGCCGGCTGTTTCGGAAGCTATATGGTCACGGTCTTCAGGCTCGGGAAGTCCAAGACCCGGGAGTTCACCATAAATCAGGGCGCAGAATTGGGACGCCCGAGTCGTATCTACGTCAGAATTCACCTGGAGGGCAAAAACATCGTCGCGGTTGAGGTCGCAGGTTCGGTGCTGAAGGTCGCCGAAGGAGTTTTGAAATTCTGAGGCTCAGGTCAAGAGGGGCCAACCTGGTGGATCATGCTCCCCGATATAGTTCTGAAATATAAAACTCTGGACTTCTCCCGACGAGCTTACATAATGGGGGTGTTGAACCTCACCCCGGACTCCTTCTCCGACGGCTGGAGGTTCTTTGAGCCTGAAGCTGCCGTGGAACACGCCTTCCGGATGGAGGCGGAGGGGGCCGACCTCATCGATCTCGGGGGGGAATCGACCCGACCGGGAGCTCAAGGTGTTCCCTTGAAGGAGGAGCTCCGAAGGGTGCTGCCGGTTCTTAAGAGGCTGTCGGGGAGGCTGAAGGTGCCGATCTCCATCGACACTCAGAAATCTGAGGTGGCAGAGAGGTGTATCCAATGCGGCGCCGAGATGGTGAACGACATCAGCGGCCTCTACTTCGACCCCAGGATGAAAGAGATTGTTGGCCGCTATGAGGTCCCGGTAATCGTTATGCACATGAAAGGAACTCCCCGAGATATGCAGAAGGACCCACAATACCGGGATCTAATTGGTGAAATCCTCTCTTTTTTCAGAGAGAGTATCTCTCGAGCAAGCGCCGCGGGAGTCCCCCCCGACAAGATTATCATCGACCCCGGGATCGGCTTCGGTAAGACCTTCGCCCACAACCTTGATATCCTTAAAGGGCTTGAGAGCTTCAAGGTCTTAGGCAGGCCGATCATGGTGGGTGTCTCCCGGAAATCCTTTTTGGGGAAGATCCTGAATCTGCCGGTGGATGAGCGTCTGGAGGGATCGATTGCGGCCTCTGTGTATGCGGTTCTCAGGGGAGCCAATATCGTTCGCGTTCACGATGTCGCCGCTACCGTTAGAGCCTTGAGGACTATCGAAGCGATTCAAAGGGCAGCTTAGCAAGATGGAGCTTTTCAGAATCAGCTTTCTTAAGTTCGGGGTCGTTGACCTCGTGGATGTCCTGCTGGTTGCCTTCTTCGTCTACCGCTTCTTTCTTCTGATTCTGGGGACGAGATCGTTTCAGATTCTGATCGGGCTTTTCTTAGTGTTTTTGGTCGGGGTGGCCGCTTTCTGGTTCCAGCTGGAGGCCGTCAAGTGGCTTATCACCAACGTCGCCACCGTGGGAGTGATTGTTCTGGTGGTAGTCTTTCAGCCGGAGCTTCGCCGAGCTTTGGCTCAGATGGGACAACACCGGCTGTTTCGATTTTTCTTCAGATACCAGCCGCCCGAGAGGTTGAAGGAGGTTGTCAAGGGGGTAGAGCAGTTAGCCTCCCGGCGCTATGGAGCCTTAATCGTCGTGGAGCGAGAGGCCAACCTCAACCGCATCATCGAGACCGGCAAGATCCTCAATGCCAGCCTTTCATCTGAAGCTTTGGTGACGATCTTTACTCCCCACACCCCGCTCCACGATGGGGCGGTGGTGATCCGGGGTGACGAGATCGTCGCCTGCGCCTGCACCTTACCCCTGACTCAGAATCCTGCCTTTCATCATACCTACGGCACCCGCCACAAGGCCGCCGTGGGGGTGACCGAGGACTCCGACGCCATCGTGGTGGTGGTCTCCGAGGAGACCGGCAGAATCTCGGTTGCCTACGACGGCATTCTCAACAGAGGCTTGGAAGTTGAGATGCTGCTGCCGGCATTGACCAAGCTTTTCAAAACCAGATAACCATTTCACTGCGGGGCTGTAATGAGGTTTTTGTGTTCATCGACTATGTGGAAATAGAGGTTGAGTCCGGAGGGGGTGGAGACGGCTGCATCAGCTTCCGCAGAGAGAAATACGTCCCCAAGGGAGGGCCCAACGGAGGGGACGGCGGCGACGGCGGCAACGTAATCATAAAAGCCGACCCGCAGCTATCCACCCTCCTCGACTTCCGTTATCGCAGAAAGTACAAAGCCGAAAAGGGACGAAATGGATCGGCGGCCTTATGCCAGGGAAAAAGAGGCGAAGACCTGGTCATAAAAGTCCCCCTGGGAACGATCGTCAAGGATAAGAGTGGCGGCCAGATATTGAGGGACTTGAGCTCGAAGGGTCAGGAGGTGACGGTTGCCAAAGGAGGGACTGGAGGTCGGGGCAACGCCCGCTTTGCCACCTCCACCGACCAGGCCCCAAAGAGAGCGGAGCCGGGAAGACCGGGGCAGAAACGGAACCTCTCTTTGGAGCTGAAGCTCCTGGCGGATGTTGGCCTGGTGGGGAAACCCAACGCCGGGAAGTCAACCCTCCTGAGCCTGCTCTCCAGCGCTCATCCCAAGATCGCCGACTACCCTTTCACCACCTTGAGACCGAATCTGGGAATCGTCAAATTGAGAGAGTTTGAGAGCTTCGTGATGGCGGACATCCCCGGCCTCGTTGAAGGTGCGCACCGGGGCAGAGGTTTGGGAATAGGTTTCTTGAAGCACATAGAGAGAACCAGAATCCTAGTTTATCTGATCGATTCCGCCGAGGGAAGTCCCCAGGGAGACTTCCAGACCCTAAGAGAAGAACTTGAGAAGTTCAGCCCCCAACTTGCCGCCAAGCCTGCGATTTTGGCCTTGAACAAAACCGACCTGCTCTCTGAAACCGAAAGAAAATCCCTTTTAGAAATTGACTGTCAGGTCCCTTTTTGTTTAATTTCTGCCACGACCGGTGAGGGGAAACAGAAGCTTCTCTCCCTGATCGAGAGGCAGTTGGAGTCCTGAAGAAGTGAACCACGAGAGCCTGAAATACCTGCTCGCGCTGGCGACGGTGCCAGATGTGGGGCCGCTACGGTTTCGGTCGCTTCTCGGACATTTTCGGGAAGCAAGGGAGGTCTTCGAAGCACCCCAGAGGGAGCTGGCGGAACTGCCCCAGATAGGCCCCAAGACCGCGCAACAGATCAAAAGTTTCGACCGCTGGGATTTTGTGGAAAAGCAACTAAGCTGGTCAGACGAGATCGGGGCTAAGTTTCTCAGCTTTGACGACGGCTTCTACCCTGCGAACCTGAGGAATATCCCGGATGCACCCCCGCTCCTGTATATGCGCGGCGAGGTTCTGCCCCAAGATCAAAAGGCCATAGCAGTGGTGGGGAGCAGAACCTTTACGAATTACGGCAGAAAGGCCACCGAGAAGATCGTCGGCCATCTGGCGGAGTTGGGGGTAACCATCGTAAGTGGGCTGGCCCGGGGGATTGACAGCTGTGCTCATCGCGCCGCCCTGCAGGCCGGAGGTCGAACCATCGCTGTCTTCGGCTGCGGGCTGGATCGCATCTATCCTTCGGAGAATAGAAAGTTGGCTCAAGAGATTCTCTCCTCCGGGGCTTGGCTGTCGGAGTTGCCTCTGGGCACCGAACCTGTGGCAGTCAACTTCCCCAGGCGGAACCGCCTCATAAGCGGGCTTTCCCTCGGGGTGGTCGTCGTCGAGGCCGGCGAGAAAAGCGGCGCACTCCTCACCGCCAGAGAAGCCTTGGAGCAGAATAGGGAAGTATTCGCGGTCCCCGGAGACATCACTAAGGCCACCAGCCGGGGGACGAATTCCCTCATCAAGCAGGGAGCGAAGCTGGTTACCGGGTTGGAGGACATACTGGAGGAGTTGAAGGGTCTCGGGATCAAGGGCAAAGAGAGAAAAGCGCAGGAGGAGAGGCAGCTATCCCTGCCGCCTGAAGAGAGAAAGCTTTACGACTCTCTGGGGGAGACCCCCCTGCACATCGACGAGCTTGCAGAGACTGTGGAGAGGAAGACCTCCGAGGTTTTGGCAACGCTTCTGGGATTGGAATTGAAGGGCTTAGTCAGGCAATTGCCAGGGAAGAGATTTATCAGAGAATAGGCAGAGCTTCATTGCCGGAGACGGCTCACCTTCTGCGATAAGCCGGCAGGTTAGCGCTTGATAAGAAAAGAGGTAAAGGTCATCAACCACTTAGGAGTACACGCCCGCCCCTCGGCTATGCTGGTGCAGACTGCGACCAAGTTCAACTCCGAGGTGCAGCTCCATAAGGGAGATTTGCGGGTGAACGCTAAAAGCATCATGGGAGTGATGATGTTGGCGGCGGAGATGGGAAGCACCATAGTAATCATTGCCTCGGGAGAAGACGAAGCAGAAGCGGTGAAAGCCCTGGCGCAGCTATTCACTGACAAGTTCAACGAGGAGTGAGATCGGGCTGGAGTCGAGAAATTGAGAAAGACAGGCAAAGTGATTCTCGGGGTGGCGGCCTCTCCGGGCATCCTCATCGGAGACAGCTTCTTCATGCGCCGGGACGAGTTCCAAATCGAGGAAGAGATCATTGACAGCCGGGAGGTAGAGGCCGAAATCCTCAGATTCAGAGCATCTATATCCGAGACCAAAAAAGAGCTGGAAGCTCTGAAGGAGAAAGTGTCGGAGAGGTTAGCACCTGAGTTGGCTCGAATATTCGATCCCCAGGTCATGGTCCTGGACGACCAAGTCGTTAACCGCGAGGTGGAAAGGCGCATTCGTGAGACCAAAAGGTGCGCCGAGTTCGTTTACAAACAGGAATTGTCCAAGGCCATCAGAGCTTTGAATGCCTCCCGCGACACCTACATCCGAGAGCGGATCTTGGATATCAACGCTATCTCCAATCGAGTCATCGAGAAGCTTCTGGGCATTAAACGTCGTAGCCTCTTGGGAGTGAAAAAGCCCGCCATCCTCTTGGCTCATTCGGTCACCCCTGGAGAGGTGGTGCACATAGCCAACGAGAACATCCTGGGGATGGCTCTCGAATTGGGGGGAGGCACCTCCCACGTCGCTTTGCTGGCGAAGGCGTTGGGGATTCCAGCGGTGGTGGGCTTGAAAGAGGACCTCTCCCAGTTTCCAGACGGCACCTCCTTGATTCTGGACGGCTTTCGCGGAGAGCTGCACATCGAGCCCTCCAAGAAGAGCCTTGGCCGCTACCGGCGGGAAACTGCGTCGCTGCAGAAACAAGCGGAATCGTATCGGGAGTACTGTGCCAGAGAGGGTTACACCCCGGACGGGAGGAGAGTTGAGGTTCAAGCCAACATCGAGCTGACCTCTGAGATTCAGAACGCTTTGGAGCGGGGAGCGGAGGGGATCGGACTCTTTCGCACCGAATATCTCTATCTGATCTATTCCCGCTTCCCCAATGAGGCGGAGCAGTTCCGAGACTACAAGCTTCTCGCCGAAAGGATGGGCGGTCGCCCGGTGATCATCCGCACCTTCGATTTTGGGGGTGACAAATTCTTGGGGAGCTTCGGAAGAAGCTACGAGATGAACCCATTCCTGGGGTGGCGGGCAATTCGAATCAGCCTGGATCGGCCCGACTTCTTCAAAATCCAGATCCGCGCCATCCTGAAGGCCTCTTACTACGGTAACATCAAGATAATGCTGCCCTTAATCTCCACTAAAGAGGAGGTCTTGAAGGCCAAACAGATCATCGAGGAGGTGAAATCCTCCTTAAAGAAGGAGGGCGTCCCCTTCAAAGGGGAGGTGGAACTTGGCATCATGATAGAGACCCCTTCGGCGGCCTTGATGGCGGAGGCTTTGGCTCCGGAGGTGGATTTCTTCAGCATCGGCACCAACGATCTGGTTCAATACACCTTAGCGGTGGACCGCGGCAACGAGCTGGTGAGCAACCTCTACCAGAACTATCACCCCGCGGTTTTGAAACTGATTAAACAGACCATCGAGGCTGGACACCGTCACGATCTATGGGTCGGTTTGTGCGGCGAGATGGCCGGTGACCCCCTGGCAACGACTCTCCTTATCGGCCTTGGCATTGAAGAGTTGTCGTTGAATCCCACCACCATCCCGCTGGTGAAAAGGATTGTCTGCACAACCGAATACGAAAGGGCAAAGGAATTGGCCTCCGAAGCCCTCCGGTGCTCCGGCGCCCCCGAGGTGAAAGATATTTTGCTTCAGGACTTCCGCCAGCGTTTCTCCGGGGTGGAGGGACTACAATTTTTCCATCTGGAGTAGACAATGAAATCTCTCGACGATCTAAGCTACATCAAGAAAATCGACCCCCAGGGGATGTATGATTTGCTTCTCTCTTTCCCGGTGCAGGTGGACACGGCCTATGCAATTGGTCAGAGATGTCCTCTGCCCGAGGTAAAACCCTCCTCTGTGAAGAACATTGTGCTCGCCGGTATGGGGGGTTCTGCCATTGGGGGAGACTTGGCTCGATCCTATTTAGCAGAAGATTTGAAGATACCGTTTTTGATTTGTCGGAATTACACTCTTCCCGACTTCGTGGGACCGGATTCGCTCGTGATCGCCTCCAGTTATTCCGGCAACACCGAGGAGACAATCGAAGTCTACCAGCAGGCAAAGGATGCCGGCGCGACACTCTTAGCCATAACTACCGGAGGGAAATTAGCCGAGAAGGCAGACGCCGATGGAACTCCTCTGATTAAAATCCCCCCCGGTCTTCCGCCAAGGGCCGCGCTCGGTTATTCCTTTGTGCCTCTTTTAGTCTCTCTGTGGCGAATGAAACTTGCCCCTGACAGATGTATGGACTTTTTCGGAGGTGAGCACATTTTGAAACAGGGGGTGGAGGAGTACAAGGTTGAGGTTCCACTCTCTGAAAATCTGGCCAAAGAGATCGCGACAAAGCTTCACCGCAAGTTGCCAATAATCTATTCTGCCACCGATCATTTTGACGCCGTGGCGGCTCGCTTCAAGGGGCAACTCTGTGAGAATAGCAAGATGCTCTCCTTTTTCAACTTCTTCCCGGAGTTTAACCACAATGAATTGGTAGGCTGGAACAAGCTCTACGATCTCCAACCTCACCTTGCGGTCGTGATTCTCAGAGACGAAGATGACCACCATCGCATCAGACGGAGAATGGAACTTGTAAAGGGCATAGTAGAAGATCTACAGGTTCCGGTTTACGAGCTGGAAAGTAAAGGAAGCTGCCTTCTGGAGAGGATCTTCTCCTTGATTCAGCTCGGGGATTTCATCAGTTTCTATCTGGCCATATTGAACGAGGTCGACCCCACCCCTGTGAGAGTCATCGATCATCTGAAATCAGAGTTGGCAAAGATTTGACACCCAGACCTCTTGAGGCTGCCTATTTGAGGCAAGGCCCAACTTGCGCAAGCCTAGTCAGCTGAACTCAGCCTTGGACATTATCATAAGCCGTGAAGATTAAGTCTTTTGAGTTCAATCTGAGGGAAGTGGCCGGCTCGATGGGCGATTTCGGCACCCTCTTCCCATGATGGGTCTGGCAAACATTGCCACCGGCCTTATCTACCGGCTTCCCATGCCCATCGAGCCGATGAAGGTGATCGCGGTGGTCGCCATCGCACAGAGCTGGTCTCCGTCGATGGTCTATGCCTGCGGATTTGCGATGGGAGTTATCTGGTTCATCTTCGGCTTGACCGGTGTTATGAGTTGGGTGGCGAAGGTGACTCCCAATTCCGTCATTCGCGGCATCCAGGTCGCTCTCGGGGTGCTCTTGGCGATTCAAGCTTTCAAAATGATCTCCACCTGGTGGGTACTCGGCCTGATTTCAATCGTCATAGTGATAATCCTACGGCAGAATCGTTATGCTCCGGCCGCCATTGTGCTGGTGCTTCTCGGCGGGGCGATTGTTCTTCTCAAGGGACAGTTCCAGGAGGAGGTTGTCTTTACCTTCAGCCTCCCGACGCTCACCAGCTTCCGTTTCGAGCAGGTGTGGCAGACCCTCCTTCTTGCGGGCTTTGCTCAGATCCCTCTGACCGCCAGTAACGCCGTCATTGCCACCTCTTCACTCATCAAGTCCTATTGGCCAGAGAGGCAAGTGAGCGAGAAACAGCTCTCCCTGAATATGGGAATCATGAACCTGATACTCCCCTTCTTCCGGGGGATGCCTCTGTGTCACGGCGCTGGTGGTTTGGCGGGGCAGTATTACTTCGGGGCCCGGACCGGCGGGACCAACGTCATCGAGGGATTGCTTGAAATCTGCCTGGGACTTTTTCTGGCGACTTCCATCGCCGGGTTGCTTGCCGCTTTCCCTATTTCTATACTGGGAGCGATGATGTTTCTGGTCGGGATAGAGCTAGTCAAATTCGCCAAGGATGTTCGCCTCGACTGGGACTTGATTCCCGCCGGCGTAACTGTTATTATCTCCCTGGTCGGCAATATGGCTTATGGATTTTTGGCCGGGCTTGTGGTTCATTACTTGATCAGATTCACTTTTGGAGGGAACGGCAGTACTAGATATTCTGATTGATCCAATTTGAGAGTTTGATTATTCTCTATCTGGCGATATGGAACGAGGTAGGCCCGACACCGGTAGAAGTTATCGATTACCTAAAGAATGAGCTGGGAAAGAGCTGATACGCGCGAGACTGACCGGCAGTCCGTGCAGGGAGTGAGCGAAGTTGCTTTTTGAATATCCGTCGAAAGATGATTGGAACGAATTAATATCATCTATCCCCTACGAAAAATTGGCTGTATCCATAGGTGATTTCAAGAAGAAGGGTGATTCTCTGAATGATTTCGTTGGAAATTTGCAAATTGAGACTTGGCTGGAACACTTAGGACACAGATTGTTTGACGTTCAGAAGAGCTATGTTATGCTCATGTACTACTACGAAAAAGGAATTCCTGATGATGAATGGTTCATTTCTCCGGGCAAACGGGGTGAATCAATTGAATATTTCCCCCACTTTGAGAAGAGACATCACCTCATAAAACGCCAATTCGATTATTATGTGGATGTCTTCTACTATAAGATTTTTTCGGCTTGGGACAATATAGGGCATGTCCTCAATCTTGCATACGACCTGGGAATCAAACGCGTCAGCTTCAAGTGCGTCGTACCTAAGCTCAAAACTAGCAATGCAGGCTTACATGGTAGGTTGCACAGCATTCTTGAAGACGACAATTTCACGAAAGCCTCCGACCTGAGAAACACTGTGACGCATAACTACTTGCCCAGCCAGGTGGGGTCAGCAGTGACCAGACGAGGTGACACCGTCTTCTTTGGCGCTGGGGACTACATACCTTCGAAGGTGATCAAGGACAACGCAGCTGAGACAGTGAATCTGCTAGTGAAGACGTTGGACTACATCAAGGGTTAGCTCGCACCCTCTAGCAAGAAGTCCATGGATCTG
>LIZU01000011.1 GCA_001302725.1 candidate division Zixibacteria bacterium DG_27 | reverse complement strand
CGAGGAGCACTCGATGTGCCAGCCGGGTCGCCCCTTACCGAGCTCGGTCTCCCAGAAGGCCTCCCCGTCATCTTCGTCCCAGGCTTTCCAGAGGGCGAAATCGGAGGCGGTCTCCTTTTCGTATTCGTCGGAATCGATGCGGGCGCCGGCCTTGAGCTGCGAGATGTCGAAACCGGAGAGCTTGCCGTAGTTGGGAAAACTCTTGATCTGGAAGTAGATCGATCCCTCCTTACGATAGGCGTGCCCCGCCTCCAAAAGCCTCTTTACCAGATCGACCATCTCGGGTATATGCTCGGTCGCGGCCGGATAATGCTCCGCCCTCTCGATCTTTAAGGTGTCGATGTCCTCGAAGAAGGCCTCCTTGTACTTCTCGGTGTGCTCCTGAAGTTTTATCCCTTGTTCTCTGGAGGCACGGATGCTCTTGTCGTCGATATCGGTGAGGTTCATTACCTGGGTGACTTTGTATCCTTTGTATTTCAGATACCTCCGCAGTAAATCCTCGAACATGTATGCCCGGAAGTTGCCGATGTGGGCGAAATCGTAGAGTGTGGGTCCGCAGGTGTACATTCTCACCTCGCCGGGCCCTATCGACTCGAAGGGCTCAACCTTTTTGGTGAAGGTGTTGAAGAAGCGGAGTGCCATCCCTGAGGCTCAGCGATTTGTCAGACTATTCACGGTTTTTTGGTCCAGAGCCCTTATGACCTCAACCAGCAACTTGACCAGGTTGTCGTAATCCTTGCGGTGCAGAATCCCCACGTGTCCGTGAATATATCGGGTGGGAACTCCCAGGTATAAAGCCGGTACCCCAATGCGATTGAGATGGATTCTGCCGGCATCGGTGCCGCCACGGGCTAAGGCGGTGAAGTGATAGGGGATCTTCCTCTTCTCGGCGGTATCGATGACCAGATCCCGGAGGCGCCGATTGGGAACCAGGCTCCCGTCGTAGACCGCTATCGAAGGGCCACTCCCTAACTTCTCCGGATGCTCTGCCGCCTCGCCGGGAGTGTCCATGGCGATGGAGACGTCGACGGCAAAGCCGACATCGGGGTCAACGTAGGTGGCGGCAGTTTTGGCACCACGGAGACCGACCTCCTCCTGAACGGTACCCACCCCGTATACAGTGTTGGGATGCTTTATCTTGGAAAGCCTCTGGAGGACATCAATCACCACTGCACAACCGATGCGGTTGTCCCAGGCCTTGGCCAGATACAGATTCTTGTTCCCCATGACCGAGAACTTGCTGTCGGGAACGATGGAGTCACCAGGCCGGATGCCCAACCGCTTGGTGATATTGACCCCCTTCTGAGCCCCAACATCGATGTAGAGATCTTTGATATCCAAGACCTTCTTTCTCTCCTCCTCGGTGAGAAGGTGCGGGGGTTTGGAGCCGATGATTCCGGGGACATCCCCCTTGGAGGTCTTGATTATCACTCTCTGGGCCAGCACCACGTGCCCCCACCATCCCCCCAGAGGCAGGAATTTTATGAAGCCCTCCTTGGTGATCTCCCTCACTATGAAGCCAACCTCATCCATGTGTCCGGCAATCATTACTTTCGGTTTCGAGGAGGTACCGGCTTTCTTGGCAATAAAGCTGCCCAGGCGGTCGTGCTCGATATCGGCCACCCCCTTGAGGCGCTCCGCCATTATCCTTGCGACTTCGTCTTCGTGTCCGGGAACCCCGTGAGCGTCGGTCAGCTCCTGCAATAGAAGTTCAGTCTTATCCACTTTTCCTCCGGCTTGGTTAGATTGAATTCTCAACGGATTATACGGAATTTAACAGAGCAGGGTTTATTTTTCAAGCGTTAGTTGTTCAATGGCCTCCGGAGCTTCGCCCAAATCCTCTATGATGGCATCAGGTTTAATGCCCTCAGAATAATCCCGCCGCTCTCTGGATTTCAGAATCGCCTTCATTCCCAGGCCTTTGGGCCCGGCAATGTCCTCCTTCGGGCGGTCGCCGATGAAGACAACTTCGTGAGGTTGGAGCTGCATGGCTTTTAAAGCTCTTTTGAAGATGACCGGATGAGGTTTTTTGAACCCAACCTCACAGGAGAAAAGAAGGTGGTCAAAGAAATCGATTAGACCGAATCTCTTCAGCTCTCGGCGGTGAAAATCGCCGGGGAAGATTGTATTTGACACTAGAGCCAGCTTATACCCGCAGCTTTTGAGCTGATCCAAGATCTCAGGAGCGCCTCTAACCATCCTTACCTGCTCGGTGATCGGTCTATAGTAGGCCTCCAGGAACTGTTTTTGGACAAAGCCATCTCCGGAAAGGTTCAAGCTGGTAAAGCAGTCCCTCACCAGGTCTGCAATCCTCACCTCGACCAGAGTCTTTAGAGAATCCTCATAACGGGATTCGAAGCAGCCGTCGAAGAGGCGGACGAATTCCTGTTTGTCCGGGAGAACCTCGATGGAATCTCTCAGCATCTCAAAGGCCAGTTTGAATCCCTGCCTGGAGAGCTCCTGCCAGCTGAGATTCTCATATTCTATGAGGGTTCCCCCGAGGTCAAATAGTATGCCTTTAGGCTTTCCCGGCATCCCTCTTTTTCCTTTGAATCGCCAAAAGACAGATCTTCTCCACCAGTTCCTCAAAGCCTATGCCGATCGCTTTGGCGGCCTTTGGAACCAGGCTGGTGGGCGTCATCCCGGGGAGGGTATTGACCTCCAGGCAGAAGAAGTTTCCCTCGTCGTCCATACGGAAATCGACCCGACCGAAATCGGCGCATCTCAAGGTCTGAAAAGCCTTCAGGCCCAGACGTTGCAATTCAACCCCTTTCGCCTCCGGAAGTTCCGCGGGAATGAGGTATCGGGATTTTCCGGGAGTGTATTTGCATTCGTAGTCGTAGATTCCGTGCTCCGGGATTATCTCCGCCACCGGCAAGGCTTCTTCTCCCAGGATACCGACCGTGAGTTCGCGCCCAGGGATGTATTTCTCCAGCAGGACTCTGTCAGAGAATCTGGCGGCCTCCTCTATCGCGGGAAGGAGTTCCTCCTTCTTTTGGACGAAGGAGAGGCCGACAGTGCTTCCCTGATTGTGGGGCTTGACCACCAGTGGGAACCCAAGTTTCTGTTCAACGTCCTCAATCAGGTCGCTTTCTGGTGGGAGGCTGTCGACGGCGAGACCAATCCAGTCTGGTGTTGGGATGTCGCTTGCCTTAAAGATGATCTTTGCCATCTCCTTGTCCATCGCCAGGGCGGAGCCCAACACTCCGGAACCGCAGTAGGGAATCCCCGTCATCTCAAGAAGAGCCTGGATGGTGCCATCCTCGCCCGTTCCCCCGTGGAGAGCTAGAAAAATCACCTCGGTGCCGTTTAAATCCTCGGCCTTGAAACGCTCTACCGAGAAGGACTCCTCGATTCTCGCAAGCTCCTTTGTATCCGGGGGCGCCTCCTTTATCTCCAATAGCCTCTTGTCTTTGATGTCGAGTATCCTCATCTCCCCGGCGGTGTCGAGGGGGACGACTTCATGCCCCCTCTTCCTCAACGCTTCCACCACCCCGACACCGGAGGCTAAGGAGACCTCCCTCTCAGCGGAGGTTCCACCCATCAGGACTACGATCTTCAAATCTGCTTGCCTCCAGGTTTTTTCCTTCTCAGCCTCGAATATATCAACCACCCAGCCATAAGCAAAACCGCGGAAATCAAAACAGTGGTGCTGTATACTTCGATGAACCTAACCACAGCCTCGAAGTTAGTCCGGAAAAGATAGGCGAGGGAAAAGAGCACCAGATTCCAGAGGATGAAGCTTATGCCGCTGTAGGCTACCATCTTGCCGGTCCTCACGCCTCCGACCCCGGCCCCCAGGGCAATCACGGTCCTTATGCCGGCCATAAAGCGGGAGACTAAAAGGACTTTTTCGCCGTATCTCCCAAACCAGGATTTGATCTTCTCCAGATATTCCATGTTGAGGAAAGGACCCCGGTTCTTCTGAAAAAACCTCACCCCCTTGTTTCGACCCAAGAAATACAAGATCATCACGCTGCTCAAGCCTCCGATGACGACCATCACGAAACCCAGTGCAATCGAGAGCTGTGCAGTGTAAATGAAATAAGCTCCGGTCAATGCCACCACATCGCTGGGATAAGGAGGAAAGAGATTCTCAATGAAGGAGCTGAAGAAGAGAAACAGATATATCCAGAAGGCTCCCTGGGAGGCCAGAAATGCTATTTGGGCGTCGATCTTTTCCGCCAACTAGGTTCTCTCCACAGATGCAATGGCGTAGCAGGCGATACCCTCACCCTTCCCAGCGAAACCCAAGCCTTCGGTGGTGGTCGCTTTCACCGAGAGATCTTCAAGGGGAACCTTCAGGGTGTCCGAGAGCCTCTCCCGCATCTTTTCTATGTAGGGTGCCAATTTCGGCGCTTGAGCAACTATGGTGGCGTCGATATTGATTATCCGGAAGCCTTTGTCCGTCAATTTCGAGCGAATCTCCTCTAGGAGTGTCAGGCTGCTGATGTCCTTATACCTCTCATCGCTATCGGGGAAGTGGGTGCCCAAGTCGCCAAGAGCGGCAGCACCGAGGAGGGCATCTCCGATAGCGTGGGAAAGAGCGTCGGCGTCAGAGTGTCCCCAAAGCCCCTTTTCTGACCTTATCTGGACACCGCCTAAAATAAGCTTTCTCCCCTTCACCAGGCGGTGGACGTCATATCCAATACCGACACGAATCATTTCGTTGATCTCTGCTTCTATGGACTGCTCTCTTCCCAGTGGCGGAGGCCACCGGGCTAGCCCTCAGAGCTATCCACGCAATGGGTAGCCCACCGGCATCTGCCGGTGGGATTTACGTTGATCCTCCCGAGAGCAACAACTCCGCAAACTTCAGATCCTCAGCCGTCGTTACCTTGATATTGTCGTAAGAGCCTTCGATGACCTTGACCTCTTCGCCCAGAGCCTCCACCAGTGCGGAATCATCGGTGTAATATTTCCCCTCCTGGTTTGCCTTCTTGTAAGCCTTCATCAGAAGCTGGTAATCGAAAAACTGGGGGGTCTGGACCAGATAGAGCTTTTCCCGATCGACGGTGCTAACGACCCTGAGCTCTCTTACCTCTTTCACGGTGTCCTTAACCGGGACAGCAGTTATAACGGCCTTGCTATCAGCACATAGGCTTATTCCCTCGCTTATCTTTTCCGGGGAGATGAATGGCCTCACAGCATCGTGGACGACGACCAGGTCGGTGTTCTGGGGCAGAGCCTTGAGTCCGTTCCAGACCGAATCCTGGCGATGTTCTCCACCGGCTACAATCCTTTGGATCTTATTGAAGCCATAACGATCGACTATCTCCTGCTGACAGAAGGCTAGATAGTCTTCGGGGACAACCAGCACGATTTCCGCTATCTGTGGGCACCCCTCAAATCTCTCTATAGTATAAGCGAGGAGTGGCCTGTCTCCAATCTTCAAAAACTGCTTTGGCAGTGTCTGGTTGATCCGCTTGCCTCTGCCGGCGGCGACTATTACGCAAATGGTTCTCCCGGAGCTTTTCAAATCTTGACCTCTAAGGAAGTTTCTGGAAACCTGAAGGTTTCCGCTACAAGTCAAAATCCTTCAATTTGTGGTGTCGGCAGACCAGTTCCATCTACGATTTGACCGCCTCTCCCAGAGATCCGACTACAGTTCCGCATATGTTAAACAGCGCGTGCACAACTATCGCGGGAACAATGCTGCCGGTTCTCTCTCGATAATATCCCGCTATAACTCCGAGTATAATCCCTGACAGGACGATGACAAATACTGCAGAGCCGCTGGCGCCCATTGTGAGTAATCCCAAGTGCATAAATCCGAAGAATAGAGCCGCAACAAGCACCGGAACGCTCATATAGAAATTGAATACGGTCAGGCCGTGTTTTTCAAGAGGGCGGAGAAAACCTTGTAATAAGCCTCTTGTCAGCAATTCTTCACTCACGCTGGCATAAATCCAAACAAATAGGATTATCTGAAGCAGGGTAAAATCTTCCATGAATTCGAATCCGGTCATTGGCAGCAACTCACCCAAACCAGTAATGATAATCCCGAGGAAAAGACCGACAACGGTCGGTCGGACTAAAGCTTTCAATCTGATTCCCTTGAGACCATAGGTAGATACCTTCCCTCTACTCAACAGGCATATCAAAATGAGAGAAGCAAGGAGCATCCCGGTATGAGTAATCGGTATCCAGGGATGAGATTCGCTTAATTCTGTGAACACCTTGACCGTATTCATCATGCTAGATAATGCCAGAACAAGGAATCCCAGGAAAACAGCGATAACGATTCTCAAGATAACACTCACTACCTCACTCCTTGTCTTAAGTCCAATGCTGATGTTCTAAGGGTGCGACCGACCTTATCTTCATCTCGCTTCAAATTATAAACATCGCATCTCCATAGCTATAAAAACGGTATTTTCTCTCGATTGCTTCACGGTAGGCGGAGAAAATCATTTTACGAGTCGCGTAGGCAGAGACAAGAAACAGTAAGGTCGACTTCGGCAGGTGAAAATTGGTCAGCAAGGCCTCCGTCAATTTGAAATCGTAAGGGGGATAGATGAATTTATTCGTCCAGCCGCTCAAATCTCCCAGATTCCTCTCCTCGGAGAGGTCTTCCTCCTCTGAAATCGTCTCAAGGACTCTCACCACGGTGGTGCCGACGGCGATGACCCGGCCTTGCTTTTTTCGAGCTTCGAGAATCCTCTTCAGACATTCAGCGCTGACAACGTATTGTTCCGGCTCCAGCCGGTGCTTCCTGGGGGCAGGGACGGTGACCGGTCGAAAGGTCCCAACGCTGGGATGCAAGACGATCGGGACGATCTCCACCCCCATCCCTTCTATTCTTTCAAGGAGCTGTTCGGTGAAATGAAATCCGGCAGTAGGAGCTGCGACGCCTCCTTTGACCTTGGCATAAACGGTCTGATAGGTCCTTTTGTCTTGCTCCTCCGGAGGGCGCTTAACATAGGGCGGAAGAGGGACAATTCCTATCTCCTCCACCAGGCGATCAAAGTCCTGCTGGCATTCAAACTTGACAACTCGCCCACCGACCTCGGTGCGTTCTTTTATCTCCGCGGTCAATCTACCCTCGGCGAAGGCGACTCTGCTCCCCACAGGAAGCTTTCTGCCCGGTTTGACCAAAGCCTCCCAGTGCTGGTTTGCCACCGGCCTCAAAAGGAAGACCTCAACCTCATCAGAGCTTTTCTCTTCGTTTCCGATTAGTCTGGCGGGGAAGACCCTGGTCTCGTTTATGACCAGGCAGTCACCCTGCTTTAGATATTCGGTTATGTCATAGAAGTGTCGATGATGGATCTCTCCATTTTTGCGGTTCAAGACCAGCAGCTTGGAGTGATCTCTCTTCTCAAGCGGATATTGAGCGATGTAATCCTCCGGCAGGTAGTAATCGTATTCCGAGAGCTTCATCTATTTTCTGAAAATGTTGGTGAAAAAATATAACAGGGCTGTAAGGACAATGCTCAGGATAATGCAGGTCGTCAGCGGGAAGTAAAAACTGAAATTCTTCTTTTTGACGAGAATGTCTCCGGGCAGTTGCCCCAAGTAGGGGATCTTTCCAGAAAAAGAGAGCAGAAGCCCCAACAGGAAAATTATCCCGCCGACTATGAGGAACAACTTTCCAAATTCGTTCAGAGGCATAAACCAGTTCAAGTCGATTTCGCGGATCCCGGTGTTCGTGCCATTGCCTGCGGCGGTTTTTGGGCCTTCTTATCGTAGCGCTCTCGCTCGCTGTAGATGCAACCACAATACTTCTGCATATGGAGACCTTTTTCTTTGGCCTCCTGGTGCGCCTCCCGGTAGCCGGGAGTGAAGTCCTCATACAGGAATCGCACTCCGAATTTCTGAGCTGCCCTTTCTCCCTGCTCTTTTATCAGTTTGTGGTCTTGATACGGAGAGACCGAGAGAGTTGTGGTGAAAAGGTCGATGCCGCTAGATTTGGTGAACTCCGCGGTCTTCTCTAACCTCATCCGATAGCATTGACGACACCTGATTCCGACTTCGGGGTTGTCACTCACTGCTTTGAGGAACTTCTCCAGGTCATATTCATCCAGATATTCTATCTCCCACCCATAGAGCTGTTCCAGAAGCTTCACCGAATTCAGCCGGTTCAGGTATTCAGTATATGGATGGACGTTCGGATTATACCAGAAGCCAGCGACTTGGTAACCATCGCTTGTGAGCTTTCTGAAGGGATAGATGGCACAGGGGGCGCAGCATATATGCAGGAGGATTTTCATTTATCACTTGAACAGAGCTTCCTGGGGTCCGGCCTGAGATTCTATTCTCAGATGCTGGTAGGCCTTCTCGCCGACGACCCGGCCCTTTCTGGTCCTCTGCAGGAAGCCGATCTTCAAGAGAAACGGCTCTACCATATCCTCTAAGGTGTCCGCCTCTTCGTTCAGGGTGGCGGAGATGGCCTCGATTCCGACCGGTCCACCCTTATAGTAGTCGATTATCATATGCAAAAGCTTCCGGTCGAGCTCGTCCAGACCGGCCTCGTCGACTCCCTCCAGTTTCAGAGCCTCGCGGGTTGAATTCAGGCTGACTTTTCCGTCTCTTTTGACCTGGGAGTAATCTCGGACTCTGCGCAGGAGGCGGTTGGCAACTCTGGGGGTGCCCCGTGAACGCTTGGCGATTTCAGCCGCAGCCTCCTCCTCAATCTCAGTCCCCAAAATGTGGGCAGAGCGCTTGACAATCTGCTTCAGCTCCCCTTCGGGATAAAAGTCCAGATGATAGAAGATTCCGAAGCGATCCCTTAAGGGGGCGGAGAGAAAGCCGGCTCTGGTGGTGGCGCCCACCATAGTGAAATGTTTTAAGGGGATGTTCAGGGTCTTGGAGAAGGGCCCCTTGTCTACCACGAAATCGATTTTGAACTCCTCCATTGCCGGGTAGAGGAATTCCTCCACCACCGTCGGCAGGCGGTGAATCTCATCGAGAAAGAGGACCTCGAACTTCTTCAGATTCGTTAGAATCCCCATCAGGTCGCCGGGCCTCACCAAAGCCGGCCCGGAGGAGGTGATTATCTTTGAGTTCATCTCCTTGGCGATGATGTACGCCAGGGTGGTCTTTCCCAATCCCGGAGGGCCATGCAGGAGTATATGTTCGACCGGCTCCTCGCGTGACTTCGCGGCCTGCAGGGAGATTTTCAGCTTCTCGACTATCTTTTCCTGCCCGATGTATTCATCCAGGGTCTGGGGTCTCAAAGACCAGATGAACTTCTCTTCCTCTTCGGAGGCGGGTTTATATGAAACGATTCTCTCGCGGGTCATCTTAAACAAATCCGTTCGGATCCGTAGGACCGGCTTGTGACAAGCCGGGCTAGAGCTGTTGTTGGAAGATGGTCTGCAGCATCTCCTCCGGGGATCTGAATTTCCTGCCGGTGGCGAGGGCCTTGTCGATGATCCTTTCGGCTTCACCCTTTCTGTACTGCAGTTGCATAAGGGCCTTCAGCACCTCCTCCTTGAAATCGACTTCCGCCTCTTTTCTGAGGCTCAAAGCCTCCCCCTCTTTCATCAGGGCGTAGAGGTAGGTTTTTCCCTTGAGCTCGGCGATGATTTTCTCTGCCATACGAGGGCCTATTCCCGGCAGCTTCAGAAGCTCCCCCCTGTTTTCGGTTTCAATCGCAGAGGCGAACTCCTTTATCGGCAGGGTGAGCGATCTCAAAGCCTTTCTCACGCCGAGGCCCGGGACCGTCATCAGAAGTTGAAAGAATCCGCGGTCGTTCGGATCTCTGAAACCAACCAGGCGGGGAAACTGGTTTCCCATCCCGGCGCTGGATTCGATATAGTAGAAGGTATAAAGCTCGACCTCCTGCTCCAACCGTCCGTTCGATTTTAGCTGTTCGGTCAGGGCGGAGGGGACCAGAATCTCGTAGAAGAGATTGCTCACCTCCACGGTGACGGTCTCTTCCCCGATGTCTGTCAATCGACCTCGAATCTTGGAAATCATGTCCGCTGCGGATTCGAATGGATCTGGCCAGTGTGACAGATGGCGGCCGCCAAGGCGTCAGCTACATCCGACGGACTAGGCACTTTCTCCAGCTTTAGAATCTCCTTGACCGCCCTCTGGATCTGAAGTTTGCTGGCGTAACCGTTGCCGGTCAGCGATTTTTTGATTTTGGTGGCTGCGTAACAGGACACTGGAATTCCATTAGTGGCAGCGCTTAGAAGGACCACACCTCTGGCATGACCCATAGTTATTGCGGTTCTCGGGTGTCGATAGTGGGAGTAGAGATTCTCCAGCACCATGTTATCCGGCTTGAAATCGGAAATAATGTCGTTCAGATGGGCAAAGATGGTGAGGATTTTCGATTCCAGACCATCCCTGGTTTTTGGGCGAATCACCCCCGCTTCGAGCAGCCGGAGATGTGAATTCTCAAATTCAATCAGCCCGTAACCGGTAACATTCAACCCCGGGTCTATCCCTAGAATCTTCATACAGGGGCCTGTCAAACCGCCAGCTTTTCCATTATCTCTTCTTCGATGTCGAAGTTGGCGTAAACGTTCTGGACATCGTCGTGGTCTTCTATGGCCTCCATCAGCCGCAGCATCTGTTCTGCATGTTTCCCCTCTAATTTAACCGTTGTCTGCGGGACCATGGTGATTTCGGCATCCTCGATGGGGATGCTTTTCGACTCCAGGGCTTTTCGAACCTTCTCGAATTCGGTGAAGGGGGTGGTGATCTCGTAGTAGTCGTTTCCCGCCTCCATATCCTGCGCTCCGGCCTCGACGATGATCTCTAAAAGAGCATCTTCGGTGGCATTCGCCTTCGGCACCGTGATATAACCTCTTTTCTGGAACATCCAGCCGACACAGCCGGCCTCCCCCAGGTTGCCTCCGTTTTTGGTGAAGAGGTGTCTTATCTCCGCCACGGTGCGGTTTTTATTGTCGGTCAAAACATCGACCAAGACCGCTACCCCTCCGGGCCCGTACCCTTCGTAGTTTGCGGCCTCGTAGGAGACCCCGGGCAGCTCCCCAGTCCCCTTCATGACCGCCTTTTTGATGTTGTCGGCGGGCATATTTGCGGCTTTGGCGGCAGCGATGGCGCTGCGCAGACGAGCGTTGGCCTCAGGATCGCCGCCCCCCTCCCTTGCCACCACCGTTATCTCTCTGATGAGCTTGGTGAAAACCTTCCCCCTTTCGGCGTCGGCTTTCCCCTTCTTTCTCTTTATACTTGACCACTTGGAATGGCCGGACATAATCGCCTCCTGTCATGCCAGACTTTGTAACTCTTCGACACTTCGAAGATATTAACAAAAAAGGCAGTGAAAGGCAATGATAAAATCAGGAAACAGGAGACAGAAAACAGGATACAGGGAACAGGAGACCGGGAACAGGGGCTGCCCCCTCCCTGCTCGGGCAGGGGTTGAACCCCTGCCCTTCAGAGGCCGTAAATCAGTTGCTTTCTCCAGCCTGCCGTCTTATGTTTGACAAAAAGGTGGACTCACCTTGAAGTTCGTTAGGCTCGTTGTCACACTTTGTCTTACTTTTATTCTTCTGTGGTCGGGGATTGTCTTTGCCAGGGGTCGCTATCGCCCCGGAGACTGGGTGAGCTACACCAACTTCAGATATGTTACCTCCGTAGCTTACGACCACAAGTATATCTACTTCGGGACTACCGGTGGGATTCTGCGTCTCGACCGATACAGGGAGAATTGGAACACCCCCTTCACAACCTCCGATGGGATGGTAGATAATCATGTGCGGCGCTTGGCCTACGACCCCGCCAAAGATGAGCTCTGGGCCGATACCTATTCCGGAACCGCCATGTATCAACCGACCTTCGAGGAGTGGTATGGTGGGGGAGTCTTTCCGGCTGGATTGGTGCAAGGCGACAAGGGAAAGCTGAATCTGACCGACCTTTTCATGGAGTTCGGCTACACATACGTCTCCGAAGGTTACATCCTGGGGCCTCACCTGCGGCGCTTTGACCTCACCGCCCACCTGGAGGACAACTGGCAGAACCTCTGGGTCGGCACCTGGGGTCTGGGGCCGGGGCTGATCAAACTGCGAAGCTTGGATTTGATTTTGAAGAGATTCGGGCTTTTCGCTAAAGATGTGGAGGCCATCTGTCTCGACGGGGACGACATCTGGTTCGGAGGCGAGATCGACGAGGACGGAAGGCAGGGTATTACCCGATACGATACCCGCTCCGAGGAATGGTCTTATTATGAAGCTCCCTATCGGTCCGGTCTGCCCAATGCGGAGGTGACCGCCATCGCCGCCGATGAAGATTTCGCTTGGTTTGGCACCCAACAGGGGCTCATCCGCTACGAGAAGGGTGGAGATTCGTTCACCCGCTTTTCCACCTTCAGCGGCCTGGAAAACGATTATGTGAGCTGCCTGGAGACAACTCCAGAGGGCCTCTGGGTTGGAACCATCGCTGGGGTGAATTTGCTGGAACTCAAGAAGGGTAAGCCCGACTCCTTGAGCTTTAGAGGTCTTCCGAAGGGGGACAGGTTTTCCAATCTTCACATTTACGATATCGAAAGGGATACTGGTTTCGTCTGGATCGCCACCGAATTGGGAATCTTCAGGAGGTTGAATGTTGGGGGGGAATGGCAATCGTTTATCATTCCAGAGGGGAAGTTGGGTGGTGTTGTCACCGCGATAGAGACGTGGGGCAAGGAGGTCTGGCTTGCCTCCCCGAGGGGGATTCTCCTCTTTGAGCCGGAGGGGATGACGAGCAACCTCTATGTCCCGCCTGGAACCTGGCCAGAGAGGGGTATCATACGGCTGGCTGTGAACAGAGACCGCGTATTC
>LIZU01000127.1 GCA_001302725.1 candidate division Zixibacteria bacterium DG_27 | reverse complement strand
ACCTCTGCGGTTCGTTTTGCCTCCTGCGAATCGTCCCGTGGTTCAACGGTGTGGACCTTCTCTCCGGTTTCGTGGGGGTCGGCGTCGGTGATCTTATTGCTTAATCCCTCACCTCGCATGATGATGCCGGCTCGATGGGCAGTTCCAGGTTTCACCAGAAACTTGACCCCCTCTATCTTTAGATTATCGAGAGCTTTGACGAATTCAGAGACGTCCAGGATTCGTCCCGCCCGTCTATCGACGATTATCAGATTCTCGTCGACGGTGCCGAGGTTGCCGCGCAGAGCGACGTCCCCCTCCTTCAATTCCATTCCCAACCCCGCCACCTCAATAGGACCTCTTCCGGAGTAGTATTTGTGGTAATCGTAGCCCAGAATGTTGAGGTGAGAGGTGTCGCTGCCGGGTCGAAGCCCGGGACCGAGGCTGTACATTAGACCACAAACACCCTTTCCGGCAACGTAATCGAGATTGGGAGTTCGAGCCGCTTCCAGCGGGGTTTTGAAATCTAGTGCGGGGATAGGTCTATCGCCGAGACCGTCACAAACTAAGAGAATCACTTTGCTCTTCATCGAACGCTGGCCTCCAAGGGTGCGGGAAGTGCCTCCAGTACTCAAATCCTTTTCAGTGTGAGTATGACTCAATCGGCAATGGGATTGTCCGCTGGATTGAAAGGGAGCCTACTTTTCACGAAATCCAGCACCTCTTTGGCGGTGGTTATGGCCTTCTCCGCATCCGCCTGGCTGAAAAAGGTGCTGGGGAGACCACTTTCAATCGGATTTGAGTGGTTGACAACGATATTGAAATAATTGAGGGATTCGATTTGGCTTTTCAACTGCAAGAATTCATCATCGTACTTGGAGGCGATTTGGCACAGCTCTGTTATGGCGTGAGTGGAGGTCTCCTCTCTTCCTTGGCAGAAAAGATAGGCCTTCAAAGCCTCTTCGGCTACCTGCTGAGAGAGGAAACAGACCAGATCGTAGCTTTCCGATTTTTTGGCAACTGATAAGAACCTGTAGTTGGATTCTGCCTGTCTGAACCAGATCTTGGCTTCACTTAAGGGTTCAGGATTCATTGAAGGCCTTTCTGAGAGGGAAGAGATTCATCAAGGTTGTATCTTGTCCAACTTCACGTTTTCCCGGACGGACAACAGGATTTCGCTCACCATCAACCGAAAGTAACACTTTCCTCCGTTTTGGCAAGGGCAAAGTTGCCCTCTTTTACGGTTCAGTTCTCATCTATCTTCCATGGTTCGGCCTGCCTGGTCCCAAAGCCGGGGCCAAGCAGGATGGCGTTTATCAGGAGCCTGCCGGAACCATGGAAGTAGGCTCTGAAGTGGGGTTCACCAGCGAAGAGGATTATCTGTCCCTTTCCCAACCCCTCTCGGGTGAGATACGCAGTCTGTTGCCATCTTCCCCGAGCCTCCGGCCAGAGGAGTCCACTCAACCGCAGATTGTCGGCCTCTGAAAGACGGGCTGCGGACTCCACCGGAGGGCGAGAGAGAAGTGCAAACTCGCTGTAAAGGATGACGGGAACCCTATCACCTAGGCCAGAGGTCAACCAGTGTTCGGTGTCCAGATTCGCACGAAGGATGGCGCCGCGAGGCATGTAGAGTTGCGAGCGTTGATCCTCAGCTTTCAGTTGCTCCAGATCACCTCCTGGCTCTCTGGCAGCTTCCTGCTCAGCCTTTTTCGGCTTACCAGACTTACTCTCTTTCGGCATCCCCCAGACGGCGGCGCTGTCAACAACCGGTTTCTCCGCGAGCCTCTCTAAGGCTAGCGCTTCCCGGTATTCGTCGAGCTTGTCCAGAGACTGTCGATAGAGCCTGACCGAGCTCAATTTCACGGAGCTGTCGGCGGCAAAAGCTGCGGCGGTTCCGATGGCAATCAGAGTGCCACCATCCTGAACCCACTCTTTGAGCTTGGAGATGCCCTGTTTCCCCAAGACCTTGCTGTAGCCCATGGGGTTTCCCCACACCTGAGGCAATATGAGGACATTGTACTTGTCGAGGTCTATCTGTTCGAGACCGTTTATGTCCAGGGACGAAAACGACACCTGGTATTCTCTGTCGAGGAGATACCAGAGTGCTCCGTAGCCGGTGAAATCGAGAGGTTGGCCGGCGAAGATCCCCACCTTTGAGGGATATAGCAGGCGGAAGCGGCCGCCTCCCAAGTCAGGTCCCTTCTCAGCCAGAGCGGTGTTTAGACCGTAAATGGTGATGGCGGTGTTTGCCGCCACACGGTGAACGAACTCTCCCAAAGTCTCGGGGTTCCCTTTCTTCCTCAGGACGAAACTCCCTTTTGGAAATTTTGTCCCCTCCACCGTGAACGCTTTTTCGGAAGCACGCACTTTGTAGCCATTCCGGAGGAACATCACCAGGGCGTCTGTGGAATTATCCTCCGAGCAACTGAAAGCGTATGCGTACCCGGCGTCAGGATTGACGACCTTGCCATCTAATGGTCGGATTTCAGTGACACCGTCGGTTTGAGCCTTGATCAGTTTTTCTGTGAAATAAGTCTCGACGTTGTAAGCCAGAGGCAGCGACCAGGCGGTGACCTCGTATATCTTGGTCTCTTTGAATTTTTCCAGATCGTGGCGTTCCTTTTCCAGAAAGTGAGTCTTCATCCGGGGATCGAATTCCATTATGGCCTTGATCAATAGGCTCGACGGTTGGTTCAAAAAAACAAGGTAAGTCCCGGCTGGAAATCTCTTTCTCTTGAAGCTCTCTCCCCAGAAATCCCTCAAATCCCTGGCCTCAAAGTCGGTCTTTGCCAGGTGAACTTCGATTCCTTGTTGCAGTAGAGTCTCAGTCAAACGATTCGCCCGGGTCTGGTTTTTTCCGGGGACGAAGATAAACGCCCCTGCATTTTTAGTCGCCTCCTTCCTCTGCTGGTGGTAATCCTCCAAAAGTTCTCTTCGGCGTTCGGCGGCGGTGGTCAGATTGGCGATGGAGCTTACGAAGTGGTGGTGAACGGATTCACGGTAAGTGAGGATCGACCCGTCACGCTGTCTCACCATAGAGGGAGCCACCCCGGCCTGCTCGTAAAGGATGGCGACGGCACCCAAGAAGGCGATCCACTCGCTTCCGTAACCGGGATACCAGCCTTCGTACCAGTCCCCGGTGTAGTAACTCCAGCCATAGCGGTCAAAGGCCTTCGCCTGATCCTGGGCAAAGACCTTCCACCATTTCTTGAGGGTTTCGGTGAGATTGGGGTTGTAAGGTTCGTTGGGAGGAGAGAAGAGAAAAGTCTCGTGTGAGCCCATCTCGTGAGCATCTACCAGAAGTTGAGGCTTCCACTCCAGAACCGTCTTCACCTTCCCCTTAGTCTCAGGTTGGACTAAGAGAAACCAGTCCCGGTTGAGGTCGAAAAGATAGTGATTGCCGCGTCCCCAGGGCCAGAAACCGCCGTGCTGGAGGCTCTGGGGATCGGCGTTGAGCAACCTCCCCTGATTCGATTCCAACTGGGCCAGATAACGCTCTCTGCCGTCGGGATTCTGGAGGGGATCGATGATTATCACCAGCTTTTGTCTCAATTGTTCAGTGAGGGGATCGGTTGCGGCAGCCAACTGGTATGCGACTTGGACAGCAGCGTCGGTGCCGGAGAGCTCGTCCCCGTGAACGCAATAGCCGAGCCAAGCGACCGCTGGGGTTTTGTCGATCAGGACGGAAACTTCACCTTGCCCTGCAAGCTTGCGAGGATCTGCGAGGAGCTTCAGGGAGGATTTGATTTGGTCCAATCGATTCATGTTCTCCTCGGAGCTTACCACCAGATATAGGACTGAAGCTGGCCAAAGCCTTAAAATAGTCGATTGCCTGGCGGTGGTGGATCGGCTTGGTGCCGAGGGGATAACCGAGGAAGCTCTCGGGATCGGGGATGGAGCTGTCGTATGTCCCCTCCGGAAAGAAAGGCTCCGGGTAAAGCTCAAGCATCGAGTCTGCGTTTTCTTCACCTCCGGCTGAAACGACGGCGCGAGCAATAGGCACAGCTGTGATAACGGAGATTGAGCAGAGGCTGATAATGAGGGACACCAAAAGCCAATGCCCTAACGACGACCTGGTGGCCAAACTGCAAGTCTCTCCTCTTTCCATGGGACTCCCTCCAAATTGATCAGCTTGAGAACCCAATATGAATAATCATGAAGCCGAATGTCAAATCATTTAGAGTGCAATTAGAAATGTGGTTGGCAGTGGGGGAGTTGGCTGACGAGAAGATATCCCTGTCAATCGGGTCTCCAACTCTGTGGCTTCTCAGCATTTGGTAGGGTCTGCCTTTGGGCAGAGAAGCAACTGGGCTTTGAAATCGAAACCAATTGACTTGCAATGGAGCTTCGTTTCAAATATCTTCAAATGAAAATAAACAGGGCAATGGGTGAGAGAACTTCCCTTCAGTAAACGACGAGACGGGAAGTTCAGGTATGAGCTTCTCTCACGAAATCACGCTATCACCTAATTATGTGAGATTACTATAATGTTTGAGAAAATGAAGACCGTTGTCAGGAAAAACCCTGCCATGGAAGGAATGATATACTTGATCCACAATAATTTGCTGCCGTTTGTCAATTTCTCCGGAAGGAGCACAGAAGACAAAGACGTCACCGAAAGCATTGAACATATTGAAAGCGTGACGGGAACATATACGTCTAAGCTGTCAGGGCATGGGATCGAAATCTCGAATAAGACTATCATCGAAGTAGGTCCAGGCGACAATTTGGGTGTTGCTCTAAAACTCTTAAGCCTGGGGGCACAAAAAGTAATCTGCTTGGATAGATTCCGTTGCCACAGAAATGAGACTAAGGTCCGGGCCGTGTACAGAGAGCTTATTGAGCAAATGGCTCCAAAAGAGAGAGAAAGGGCCTCTGAAGCCGTTCTCCTTACCCAAGATGGCTACAGGTTTCGGTCTGACAAAATTGAATATATTTTTGGGACCGAAGTTGAGAGAAGTCTGGAGATCCTTGGCAGAGAGATAGCAGACATCATTCTTTCTAACGCAGTGTTGGAGCATGTATATAATCTCGAAGAGACATTCCGAAATCTTGTTCTTCTGCTTAAACCCGGTGGTTACATGTACCATGGAGTCGACCTGAGATGCCACAACAGATTCAGGGGTAAATCAGAGCTGTTCTTCCTAACCCTACCTCAATGGTTATGGAAATTAATGGGTTGCAATATCGGAGCGCCCAACAGAAGAAGAATAGGGTATTACCGAGGCCTATTTGAGAAATTCAAGCTAACCCTGATAAGTGAAAGCGTTACCCTGGAGGCGGATGCAGAGGCGGTTGAGAAAATCTACGACCATTTGGACAAAGAATTTGAGGGAACAAGCAGAGAAGAACTGAAAGCACTTGCCGTAGGGTTTGTTCTGCAATCGGAAAGCAATCAGATGGCAAAAATGTAGGATGAACCCAAAGCTAGCTTGGGAACTGTGTGCTTGCGTTATGTCCCGTGTTCATTCACATTTTAGGATTATGACTTTTCCGAAACTTCTCAAGGAATATTGACAGTTGAGTGCTGAACCTCATAACTTGAGAATCAACTGTCGAATCTCAAAAGTTGCACCGAGCAGTTATGTTCCCTGAGGGACCCGTCAATTGCTGGAAAAATGAGACCGCAGGAAGCTGAAGCGAAGTATCTGGATATTCTGAGAAAGATGTCCCCCAATCAGAGACTGAAGATCGGGGCGGAACTGTATGAGGTGGCTTACCAGATCATGAGAGCTGCGATCGAAGAGGAAAGCCCCGGGTTGTCGGAGGAGGGTCTGAAGGCGAAGATAAGGGAGCGAGTCGGCAGATGACGCAGGAGGAGGTTCTCAAGACTGTTGTCAGCAGCGTGGAGGGGCTCCGAATTCCCTATATGATAACTGGAGCGATAGCGGTGAATTACTATGGAAGGCCGAGGTTAACCTACGGTTTGGACCTAGTAGTGGAATTGGAAACCTCTGTGGCCGAAGGAATTGTCATCTCCTTTCAAAGTGATTTCTGTATAGTCACCGAGGGCATATTGGAGGCGTTGCAACACGGGA
>LIZU01000126.1 GCA_001302725.1 candidate division Zixibacteria bacterium DG_27 | reverse complement strand
ACCCTCAAACATCGAAGAACCGAAGAACAGATTGTCCGCGAAAGAGAGGCGAAAGCTACTGGAGACCGCTCGGAGGTCGGTCGAGGAAGTCGTCCGGCACGGAAAAGAACCGACTCTGGAAGTAAAAGAGCGCAGACTGACTGAGCTGGGTGCAGCATTCGTGACCTTAGAGAAGAACGGTCGCCTGAGGGGCTGCATCGGTTACACCACTGCGGAGAAACCTCTGTATCAAACCGTTTCCGAGTGCGCCATCATGGCCGCCACCCAGGATCCCCGCTTCCCACGCCTGACCGAGGATGAACTGGGAGAAATCGAAATAGAGATATCGGTTTTGTCCCCGTTAAGGAAAATCGAGAGCATTGACGAGATCGTGGTCGGTCTGCACGGACTTTATATCAAAAAGGGTGAACGCCGCGGCTTGCTACTGCCTCAGGTGGCAACAGACTGGAAGTGGAATCGCCGGGAGTTTTTGGAAAACGTCTGCCGCAAATCTGGCCTGCCCCTTGATGCCTGGAAGGAGGGTGCGGACATATACGTTTTCAGTGCCGAGATCTTCAGAGAGGGGGAAGAATAACCTCCGGCTCTATGAGCTCACACAAATCATTCTTCTTGTCACTCATTCTGCTGTTCTCCATCTCTTTCACTTTTTGCTCCCCGGGTGAAAGGGAAGCAACGGCACCCAAAACCGATTGTGAAGTCATCCTGGGCAGCCTTTCAAAGCTCGAAGATTTCCAATTTCGTGACAGCATCTCGGTTTATTTGCCTGAGAATCTGCATTACTACCTCGACGGCGGGGCGGAGTTCTACCTGAACAATGGCTTCGTCAAGTTAGCGACCTCCCTTGTGGCTTCAAAGAAAACTGACCAGGATATAACCGTGGAGGTTTACCGGGTGCAGAAACCTTCCCAAGCCGACTTCATTTACAGGACAGAGAGGGGCGACTCCCCCGACAATTTCCCGATTGGAGATAAAGGTTATAGAAGTGACGGCTACATGCAGTTCGTCAAAGGGGTGTTTCTTGTCAAACTGCTGGCATACGACGCCACAGAGGCTCAGCTTGAGGCCTCAGTTGCGTTGGCGAAGTTCCTGGAAGCCAGTATCCAACCCTAGCTGAATCTATCTTAGGCAGGTTTATTCACGGTCAGCATGATGGTTTTGACCATCTGGAGCAATCGCTCGCAGCTGAAGGGCTTCTTGATGTAGAAGTCGCCTCCCACCCCGAATGCTCTCCCCTGGTCGTCCCCGGCATCTTTTCCAGTGAGGAAGAGTACAGCAGTCTCGGTGGTGTCCCGGTCGGCTCTCAACTCGGAACAGACCTCGTACCCATCCATAAAGGGCATCTGTATGTCCAAGATTACGACGTTCGGTCTGAAGTGTCTTGCCTTGTCCAGGCAGTTCTGAGGATCGTTTTCAACCTCCACCTCGTAGCCGGCGTTGGACATATAGGCCTTGATTATCTCCGTTATCTCCGGTTCGTCGTCGACGACCAGAATACGCCCTAATTTAGCAATCTTCTCCGCTGGCATTGGATCCCCTGAGTAGTAACTACGTTGAAGAACCCTCCTTCACAGCCGGTAGAAAGTTCTCCTTCGGTCCTTTATGAGATGATTGGCCGGGGTAACTGACTTATCCCGCGCCTCTTTTAGATTAATATCGGCGACCCCGAGGCTCTCTTTATTGCGGGGGGAGGAAACTAGTATCTCTCCTCTGGGGGAGACGATTTGGCTTTTTCCCGTGAACGTGATTCTCTCGCTATTCTGCTCTTCGGTGCCGATGCGATTGGCGGTGATGGTGAAGATCCGATTCTCCAGCGAGCGGGTCAGCATTGACTGCTGGCAATAGTGGAGAACCAGATTGGCGGGATGGCAGATGATCTCCGCCCCCAGAAGGGTCAGGCTTCTGGCGACCTCCGGGAAGATCCAGTCGAAACAGATCATCACCCCGATTTTTGCACCCCTGAAACTTACTACCTCCAGCTTGAGGTTTCCGGCGTCAAACCATCTCTTCTCTCTGTTGAAGAGGTGAAGTTTTCGGTAGAGATGCATATCTCCCCTTGGATTCACCAATATCGAGGAGTTGTAGAGTTTGCCTTTATCCTTTTCGGCGATCCCGGCTACCACGGCCATCTTTCTTTTTTTCGAGAGACTTTTCAAGAATCGGGTCGTTTCACCGCCTGGAATCTCTTCTGCCAGCTGCCTCAGTTGCTTCCGTCCCGAAAAGAGGTAGCCAGTGTTGAACAATTCCGGCAGCACCAGCAAATCCGCGTCAAGGCTTGACAACTTAGTCTCGACTCTGCTCAAATTTTGCCCAGTATTTCCGAAGGTTGGATGAAATTGCAGGAACCCAACTCGCATTTAGGTACTCTCTTGGAATTGACCGTTCTCTAAAATGTTGAGATTTCTCATACTTCGGCGCCTTACATGGAGGACTACAACTCCATCTCATCTCCCTCTGCCGGCAAATGCACGTTGGTGTAACCGCGTCTCTCCAACTCTTCTTTGAGAGCTTGGGATTGTTCCTCCTCCCCGTGCACCAGAAATATCGTTTTCAGGCTTCTCCCCAGGGAGTCAACGTAATCGATAAGATCCTCCTGATCGGCGTGGGCAGAAAAGCCGTTGATTATCTTGACCTCCGCTTTCAACTCGTATTCCTCTCCGAGGATGCGCACTTTCGGTTGCCTTTCGACCAGTCTTCGGCCCAAAGTGTCCCTGGCCATAAAACCCACGACCAGAATGGTGTTATTGGGATTCTCGATGTTGTTCTTGAGGTGATGCAGAATCCGCCCGGCCTCGCACATGCCAGAGGCAGAAATGATTATGCAGGGTTCTTTCAGCAGATTCAACTTCTTCGATTCCTCCACATCGCGGACGTAACTGATCTGGTTCAATCCGAAGGGATTCCGATTCTGGGCCAAAAGTCGGTTAGTCTCGCGGTCGAAACACTCCGGATGCAGTTGGAAAATCTGGGTGACGTTGGTGGAGAGGGGGCTATCGACATACACCGGGAGAACCGGGATTCTGCCGGCGCCCTCTAAGAGGTGCAGACAATAGACAATCTCCTGGGTTCGTTCCAAAGAGAAGGCCGGGATAATGATCTTCCCGCCTCTCGCATGAGTTTTTCTGACCACCTCGGCGAGCTGGTCTTCAGCTTCCGAAATCTCCCCATGCAGGCGTCCGCCGTAAGTGCTCTCCAGGATCAAGTACTCCACTCCCTTGACCGCCTCGGGGTCTCTCAGAATCGGGAGGTCTTTGCGACCCAAATCGACAGCGTACAGGAGAGTTCTCCTGTTACCGTTCTCGAAGATCTCAAAAAAGGAGAGGGCCGAGCCCAGGATATGTCCAGCGTCGAAGAAGGTCAATCGAATATCTTTGGTGACGTAGAACGGCTTGTGGTAACTGACGCCTCGGAAAAGTTGGATTGCACTCTCAGCCTCTTCCGCACTGTACCACGGTTCAATTCTATCCTTTCCCTTCAATTTCTTCTTCTTGTTCAAGTATTCAGCATCTTTCTGTTGTATATAGGCGGAATCGGGCAGCATCACCGCGCACAGGTCCCTGGTGGCGAAGGTGGAATAGATGCTTTTGCTGTAACCGTTCTTTACCAAAGCGGGGATGTTTCCGCTGTGGTCGATGTGCGCGTGCCCCAAAACGACGCGGTCTATCCTATCGACACTGACCGGGAGTTGACGATTGCGCCTATTGGACTCCGCTCGCCTCCCCTGAAAAAGGCCACAGTCTATTAGAACTCTCTGCCCGTTGGCAGACAGAAGGTGCATCGAGCCAGTTACCCCTCTCACCGCTCCCAGGAATGTTATTCTCAACTCGCCTCCTCAGACTAAGCTTGCAAAAAGCAAAACTGAGACATAATTTGCCCAGAAGATAAGAAATGAATAGGCCGAAGACAAATCTTCTGGGACTGAGTCTAAAGGAGTTAGAAGACTACCTTCAGAACCTCGGAGATAAGAGGTTTCATGGCCGCCAGCTCTTCTCCTGGATTTACAAGAGAAGAAAGTGACTGCAACCATCCAGGGTATAGCAGAGCATAAGTCGATGAGGTCAGAGCTGGACGGGACGGAGAAATTCCTCTGGAAGCTCTCCGACGGAGAGATGATAGAAAGTGTCTTAATCCCCGACCAAGGAAGATTGACCCTCTGTCTGTCCATCCAGGTCGGTTGCCCCTTGGACTGTCAATTCTGCGCCACCGCAAGCGTTGGCTTCAGAAGAAATCTGACCTCAGGTGAAATCGTGAGTCAATTGCTGGAAGTGCAAGACAGGCCCTTGACCAATTTGGTATTCATGGGAATGGGGGAACCGCTCTTGAATTACGATAACCTGGTGAAATCAATCGACATTATGACCTCCGATCTGGGCCCCAACTTCAGCGGCAAGAAGATCACGGTCTCCACGGTTGGGATAGTCCCCGGAATCTACAGGCTGGCGGAGGAGGGCTTGAAGCTCGGCCTGGCGATTTCGCTGAATGCCCCCGATGATGAGCTGCGAAGCGAGATTATCCCTGTCAATGAAAGATACCCTCTCGCAGAGCTTCTGACAGCAGCGAAATTCTACGCTAAAAAGAGTGGGCGTCGAATTACATTTGAGTATGTACTGATCGGCGGCGTCAACGACTCCCTGGAGTGTGCAAGGAAGCTCTCAAGAATCATTCAGGGGATTCCCTGCAAAATAAATCTGATTCGGTTCAACCCCGGCGCCGGTCAGGCCCACCCGCCACCAGAAGAGGAGAAGGTCACTGCCTTCCGGGATTACCTTTACCCCCGAGCTCCGGCGGTCACTTTGAGGGAATCTAAGGGGAGAGATATTTGCGCCGCCTGTGGACAATTGCGGGCGGCCGAGGACGATTATTCCGCATAATTCCACCTTTCCATAGCCACCCGCCGGCTTTTTCTCATCTCAGATTTCCTATTGGTCGGCCCTGAGATTCTATTGGGGAAATCCAACACTTTCTCGGTCATTTTTCACCAGAGTCAGGTTTAACCTAGGAAGCCTCCCCCACTCGGGGCAGCCAACCTGTTGCCAGCTAAGTGCTTATGGCTGGTAATTGCCTCTGTGGAAACAGGTCTCCAGGAGGTATGCAAATTGCCTGAAACCTCATCTGAAAATGAAACTCAAACGCTGGAGACCTCTTCCAGGGAGGCGAGGAAAATGAAGATGAGGTTCATCCTGACCATGGAAGATCTAGAAGTAGAGGACAAAAGGATCGACAGCTTAACCGTCGATTGGACTGAAGAGGTAACCCAGGAGCAGGTCCTGAGCATGTCCCGGGAGTGGATTAGTGCCCAGAATTTCCTATCCCAGAGAATGGTGGGGCTAAGCAAGGTGGGGGAGTCCACCCTCACCATCGAACCCGTATTTGCGTCCGAGGAGGGATCGGATCCGTGCCGGTGATCTCAGAGGGCATCTCACTCAAACTGATTGATTCAGAGCCAAAAAAGAAGAGGTGACTATGTTCGTCAACTTCAAGGAGCAGACCTGCCCCTACTGTGGGGCCAAAATGGAGCTTGTTGAGGAGGTGTTGCAGTGCCCGGAGTGTTTTTGGAGATTTAGGAACCGTCCTCCACAAGAATCTCATCTCTCGGTTTCCCCTAAACCGGAAAAAGTGAATCCCGATTTCTTCGGTTGCAGCTGAAAGACCGCCCCAACAAGAAATGGGATACAGGAGATCGAAGAGAGCGGGGGCAGGAGGAAGTCAAATCCCCCCGCAATCTCAATCTTGGTGATCATACCAGATTCAGAAAGCGTTCCTGCAATGGACGCCTGCAGTCGTTGACATCTACCGGCTGGGGATTTGCGCCCACCGTATACCTTTCCATGAGGAAAAAAGATTTCTCGGTTAAATCCTCTCCTGCTTCCAATCATCTGACGATCTGAAAGAGCAGTCAAGTCCTCCTCTTTTGACCTTGAAATCTCATCCGGGTTGTGTTAGGTTCTCTTCAGGAGGTTTCGGTCCAATTTCAAAAGAGGAGGTAGGTAAGATGACAACTCCAAAACCGAAAGGTCGTTCGGTTGTGATTCTCTTAATCGTGGGCATAATCGTAGTTGCATTTATGGCCCACGGCTGCGGCACCACCGTCCCCTCCGGACATCATGCGGTCAAGTATTCGAAATTCGGGAAGGGGACTAAAATGGGCAGCATCTACGGCGAGGGATGGAAATGGAAACTGCCCTGGGACAGCTTCTTTGTATACAAGACCCAGG
>LIZU01000010.1 GCA_001302725.1 candidate division Zixibacteria bacterium DG_27 | reverse complement strand
AAGCCAGAGCCGAAGGCCTGCGGAATTGGTTGACACCGCCTCCGAACCCCCCGACCTCCCTCAAGAACTTCCCCTCGGGGCCCAACTTCACCAAGCGGTTATTCCCGCCATCGAGGATATAGATACCTCCAGAATGATCCCGGATAAAATCGGAGGGGGAATTCAGAGGGCTACTCCCCAACACCCCGCCTATCACCGAAATCGGCTTCAGTTCTATATTTGCCGGAGTCGAAGGCTCAACTTGTGCAAGTCTGCCGGAATCTTTGGCCGCGCAGCCAAAAAACGTTAAAGTGAGAAAGGATGCTATGAGAAAAGGGATCCAAAGTCGGCCGCGAATAATAGAGCTCATGAATTCCTCCGAATTCAGTTCAGTTACCACCGAAGAGGACAACCTCATAACAGAAGGTAAAGGTGTGACCTCAGAATTCCAATATGGTTACCGAGTGAGCGGGAAAGGTGTAGGTGAGCCTTTCTCCACCGCCACTCACGCTTTTCTCGGTAAGCCTGACCGTCGTTCTCTGGGGATTGAGGTCACGTTCGTTGTTGGTTTTCAGCTCCCGGGCATTAAGCTCGAACACCTTTATCTCCGAGGGGAACCGGTGACCAGGGGCCTCGATTTCGGTCCGGTAATCTGTATGAATGTCCTTGTTTATCACCTCCAGGACAATGTTTCCTCCCCTTTTGACCGCGATGGCGGACACATAGGGAACCTCCAGGTCGGGATAATACTCGGAGGTGAAAGTGGGACAGAAAACCTCCGTGGCCAGCCTCACCCCCCGGAGGTGTTTCGACAATAGCTTCAGGGCAAAATAGGTAGGTCGAGGTATTCTGAGGTTATGTTCTTTCACGAACCTGAGCGCGGGAAACCTGTCTCCGAAGCCGAAGAGGTTGTGAAAGATCGCCCCCTGGACCCCAGCCTGAATACAGGTGGAGAGAAACTGGGCAACGTAAAGTCCACTCAAAAGGTCGAGGCTGCTGGGGGTCATGTTATATTCCGTTATGAGGATTTCGAACTCCTTTCCGGAGACGCCTCGCATCTCTTTTCGCATCCCCTTCAACTCCCGTTCCCGGGCTTCAAGGTAGGCAAAGCTCTTCTGGACGAAGACCTCCACCGTAGGCTGATACTCCTTTCCCCTCTCCCCGGGTCCATATATGTGAGGACAGACGAAGTCGATCTCCTTCCCGGCGATCTCGAAGAGGGTTTTGTTCCAGGGGCGTCGGGTGCGGGCAACACGATCGGAGGCGCCCACCACTCCGGGGGAGATCACCGGGCACCCTATCTTAACGGAGCGGTCAATCTCTCTCATCCTCCTGGCGAACTGAACCAGGCGGGTAGCGTAGTCCTTCACATCGGTGTGCCCGAACTGCTTGTAGCTATGTGTCCGCCCCTCGAGGAGATAGATCTCGTTTCCGATTTCGAAATATCTGACACCATAAGGTTGAGGATGACCATTTCCGGCTCTCTTTCTTGCCCAATCGACTTCTCCCCCGGGATTGGAGCCGTCATCGGGGGCGTTGAGATATTCCACCAGATCGGCGGCCTCCTCGGGGGAGCCGTTGCCGAAGTTCACCACCATCAACGGCTCGACCTCGGCAAGTTCGCAGAAGTGCAGAAACTCGTCTATTCCGACCGTAATCCGGTTATGTCTGTCCCTGTCGAAACCGGTGGTAGTCCCCTGGGGTCTTTTGTCCAGGGGTCCGATTGATTCCTTCCAATAGAAGGCGTCGGCTACAGTACCTCCGGGGTAGCGCAGCATGCTCAAGTTCAGACTCTTCACCCACTCCGCCAGGCGAAAGAAATCCTCCGGGGTGGCGCTCTCGGGGAGGGCCAGGCCCCTGCCCAGGTCCCACCTGACCACGCTGGAATAGATGTAGGGGCTGACCTCCCCCAACGGCTGGTCCGTCCGCACAGATATTCTGGCACTTGAAGAGGGGCCTTCTGCCCTCAAAAGGAGCGGGACTGCCAACAGAAGCAGAAGAGCGCTCCCAGCCCAGAGTTGATTCAGTCTGAGGAGCTTCATAGGTTCTCTCCGGAAAAAAATCGGTCCTCCCAGCCAAGCTGTAGAATCCCTGTTTTCAAAGTCAACTCTCTTGACTTCGCAGCGAAGACATAATATCATACTACGGTCAAATGCAGGCAAACAGTTTTTTAGGTCTATCTTTCAGCGATTTTGCGTATAGTGGGGTGATTTCTGGCAATCCCAGACTATTCCAGATCGTGCGGATGGTGGACTAACCTTGGCTAAAGCGGAGGAGCTTATTTGAAAGAGAAGATAAGAACCACTGTCTCGCACCTCAAGAGAAGTGGCGTGGATTATGCGGACCTCCGCCTGGTGAGAAAGACTACGGAGTCCATCGCGGTAAAGAACAACAACGTGGAGTCTCTCTCCCGGGACGAGAATTACGGATTCGGGATAAGGGTCCTTTACTCCGGGGCCTGGGGTTTTGCCTCCAGCAGTATCGTCACCCCGGCGGAGATGAAACGGGTGGCCGAGGAGGCCATAGAAATCGCCAAGGCCAGCGCCACCACCCTGAAAAAACCGGTGATCCTTGCAGAATGCGACCCCTACGTTGACAGCTACGCCAGCAAATATGAGATCGACCCTTTCTCAGTGCCTCTGGAGGAGAAGATCGGGCTGCTTCTGGAGGTCAACTCCGTTCTGCTGAAGGATAAAAGGGCCAAGGTGGCGAAAAGCAGTATGGATTTCTACGACACCCGAAAATTCTTCGCCTCCACCGAGGGAGCCTTGCTGGAACAGGAAATCTTAGAATCCGGGGTGGGTATGGAGGTTACCGCCATCGAAGGGGGAGAGGTGCAGAAGAGATCTTATCCCAGCAGCCACGGTGGGGATTTCGCCACCAGAGGCTATGAGTTCGTAAGGGCCATGGATCTGGTCGGGAGCGCCGAGCGGGTTCGGGAGGAGGCGGTGGCCCTGCTCAAAGCCAAACCCCTCCCCAGCACCAGCGCCACAATCATAATCACCGGCTCACAGATGGCGCTGCAGGTGCACGAATCCTGTGGTCACCCCACCGAGCTCGACCGCGTCTTAGGGACGGAAATCAGCCTGGCGGGCGGAAGTTTTCTCTCCCTGGACAAACTCGATAACTTGCAGTACGGCTCCAAGGTGGTCGACATCACCGCCGATGCCAGCCTGGAAGGGGGGCTGGGGAGCTTCGCCTACGACGACGAGGGAGTGAAAGCCCAGCGGAGCTACCTCGTCAAGGAGGGGAGATTCGTCGGCTACCTCACCTCCCGAGAGACCGCCGCGGTCTTGAATCAACGGTCCAACGGCACCATGCGGGCCGACGGCTGGAACCGCTTGCCCTTAATCAGGATGACCAACATCAACTTGGAGCCCGGGGAACCCTCCTTGGAAGAGCTCATCGCCGACACCAAAAGCGGCTACCTTTTAGACACCAACAAGAGCTGGTCAATAGATGATCAGAGGTTGAACTTCCAGTTCGGCACTGAGATTGCCTGGGAGATACGGAACGGCAAGCTGCGAGGCATATTCAAGAATCCCGTGTACACCGGAATAACCCCAGAATTCTGGAACAGCTGTGACGCCGTCTGCAACCGCAAAGACTGGCACCTCTGGGGAATTCCTAACTGCGGCAAGGGGGAGCCGCAGCAAGTGATGCACGTGGCTCACGGAACCTCTCCGGCTCGGTTTCACAACGTAAAGATTGGGGTGAGCAGATGATTGGAAAGGACAGAATATTCTCGACCCTGGAGGCGATTCTGAAGAAATCCCCAGCGGAACAGACTGAGGCGGTCTTGATCGGCACCACCTCCGGCCTGACTCGATACGCCAATTCCACCATCCATCAGAATGTCGCCGAGACCGACACCAAGATCTACTTCCGCACCTCCGTGGGGAAGAAGATGGGGGTGGCCTCCACCAACTCCTTCGTGCCCGAGGACTTGAAGAGGACCCTCTTGAACTCCTATTACCTCGCCGAAAACCAGAGGCAGAACCCCGATCTGCCGGAACTGCCCCCTAAGGCCACATACCCCAAGCTGCAGACTTACCTCAAGAGCACCGCTTCATTCACCCCCAAACAGAGAGCCGACAAGGTGAAGAGGATCTTCAAAAAGGCGGCGAAATTCGATTTAGATATTGCCGGTTCTTTCTCCACCAGCCAATCCGAGGTGGCAGTAGTGAACTCCAACGGTGTGAGAGCCTATCAGCCCCTGACTGGGGCCTCCATAAACGTAATTGCCCTTTCGCCGGACAGCTCCGGCTACGCCGAGGGGCTGTCGCGGAGAGTGAGGGACCTCGACTTCGAGGCCATCACTGACACCGCCATCAGAAAATGCCTCGATTCCAAAAACCCCAAGGAGATAAAGCCGGGCAGATACGATGTCATCTTAGAACCGTGTGCGGTGGGCTCGATAATGGAGTGGCTCAATTACATCGCCTTCGGAGCCAGACAGTTTCACGAGGGGACAAGCTTCGTCTCTGGAAAGATCGGCAAGAAGGTGTTGGGGGAGAACATAACCATCTACGATGACGGCAACGACGGGGGCGGCATTGCCTTTCCTTTCGACTTCGAGGGAGTTCCCAAAAAGAGGGTTTGGCTGATTCAGAAGGGGATCGCAAAGGGGGTGGTGCATAACAGCCTCACCGCCAAGCGCGAGGAGGGGCAATCGACTGGGCACGCCCTCACCCCGGAATACCCGGAAGACCCCATGGCTCTGAATCTCTTCGTCAAGGGAGGCAACGGCTCCCTCAGAAGGATGATAAGTTCTGTGGAGCGAGGTCTTCTGATAACCCGTTTTCATTACATAAACGGTTATCTGGACACCACCAAGGCTTTGATGACCGGCATGACCCGAGACGGCACCTTCCTGATCAAGGAGGGGAAAGTCAAACATGGGCTCAAAAATCTGCGTTTCACCGACAGCATGGTCAGGGCCTTCTCCAACGTCGTCATGCTCTCGCGGGAACGCCAGGTAATCAATTCCTGGTGGCAGGATATCGGCTCCCTGGTATGTCCAGCGATGCTGGTGAAGGATTTTAACTTCAGCGGAAAGACCGAGTTTTAGAGCTGGCAGTGCTCTACACCGAAGCGAGGTCGGGCAAGCTCAGGCCTCCGCTTTTGAGAGGTGAATCGATTTTAGAACTCCTCTGGGAAGGGGCCGCCTCTGGCGGAAAAGGAGGCTTTTTGTTGTGAAAAGAAAGTCACTGTTGCAGCTGCTGCTACTTACCCTCCTTGCGACCTCTCTTCGCACTGATGGTTTCTCACAGATGCTGTTCGGCGTCAGGTTCAGCGGTTCACATCAGGAGACGTTGCCGGCCGATTTCGAGGCAGATCACATGAGCACCTCCTTCGGAAGCTTTCTGGGGAAAGATGTCAACGCCAAGGAGACCGTATACCTGGGGGTCGATTATGCCACCTTTAGCGTGGGAAGTGAGCCCGGAGGCGAAGTCTACTCCCGGCAGTTCATCCCCTGGCTGGGGCTGCGCTACTATCTCCAACCTAGGTTTCAGGACAAGGTCAGCCCCGCTTTGGTGCTGGAGGTGTTCAAAACCTATACGAAACTGAAGCACTCTCAGGGAGCAGTGTATTCGGGCAAGGATTTGGAGTATCTGGAAAAGCTCTATGCCCCCTGGGGTTTTATCCCCTCTTTCTACGCGGAATATGTCTATTCTCGAGCCCTCTCCCTCTCCGGGCAGGCGGGCTTAAAGTTCTCCTACTCCAAAGCCAGCATCTCTGGAAGCTCCAACTTTCAGGATGGGGAGACCAAATTCAAAAGCGTCCTCGGCTTCGTCTCCATCATCCTCAATTTTCGCTGGCAGGGACGTTAATTGAAACCCCATGCCTCCGAATCCGTATAGGCAGATGTAGAAGCTTTGCCTCCGACCGAAGATTTTCGGTTGGCAAAGGAGAGGAGGTTGTTATGAGCGCGAAAAACAGGCTAGTTGTTTCATTCTGCTGCAGCCTTCTGTTCCCGTTTCTGGTATCATCCGCCCCCGCTGCCAAAACCCTGGTCAAGTTCGATGATATCCGCGAGGAGAAGATCTATATGCAGGGCTTCACGGTCGAGAAGTCGACCGAGGTCGAGATCGAGGCCGTCGGGGCCAAGGGGAGGTCCAACGATTACATGGTTGCCACGGGATGGATCATAGGCGCCGACACCAGAGAGTTGGCCTGGGCTTTGACCGTCGACAGCTCCAGGCCCAGTCGCAGAGACCACGGCAAGAGGGAGGCTACAACGAAAATCACTCTCTCGCCCGGGGATTACGAAGCCTACTATTATGCTGGCGAGCATTACTACCTCGACATCAAAATCCGAGGTGCCGGAGACCTCTTCGATTTTTTGGGGGATCTCTTCTCCGGAGACATGAGCCGCGACTGGAATCGGCTCTTGGAAGAATTCAAGATGGAAATCAAGGTGAAAAACGGCTCCAAAGCGACTCCCAATGACAAGAAACACCAACTCCCCAAGGGGCTCATCGAATTCACCGAAATCGGGGATTCCTTTTACAGAGAGGCCGGTTTCACCCTGAAGAAACCCTCCCGCCTGCGCCTATATGCCCTCGGGGAGTATTCCGAGTCGGATCGGGTGATGGTTGACTACGGCTGGATCAAGAATGCCCGCACCCGAGAGACGGTGTGGGAGATGGATCGCTGGAACACCGCTCATGCCGGCGGAGCGGAGAAGAATCGCGTCTTTGACGACGAGATCGAGCTCCCCGCCGGGGACTATCTGGTTTATTATGCCACCGACGACTCTCACTCCGAAGAGAAATTCAACGCCACCCCCCCCTATGATCCTTACGCCTGGGGATTGGTCTTGACCGGCGCCAAAGAGGGCTTCAACAGAAAGGATTTCGAAGCATTCACCCCGAGGGAGATCGGCACTGCTTTAATCAAGGTAACCAAGGTCGGGGATGATGAATACCGAAGCCAGGGGTTCACCCTCGAAAGGGAGATGTCGCTGCACCTATACTGTCTGGGTGAATACGGCCGCGGCGACCGGGAGATGGTCGATTACGGCTGGATCGAAGACTACAAGACCGGCCGGAAGGTCTGGGCGATGACGCCGGACAATTCCCGTCACGCCGGGGGAGCCGCCAAGAACCGAGTTTTCGACGGGGTGGTGGAGCTGCCCAAGGGCGATTATGTAGTTTATTACCTCACCGATGATTGTCACTCGTACGAGGACTGGAATGATGCGCCCCCCTTCAACCCCAAGAGCTGGGGGATCACCATAGCCAGCCTCGATGAGAAGTTCAGCAAAAAAGACTTTAAGCTCTTCGAGGAGGAGGAGAAAGAAGGGCCCTACCTGGTGCAAATGATTCGACTGGGGGATGATGTGAAGAGCAAAGAGCGTTTCAAGCTCGACAAGGTCACCAAGCTTCATATCTACGCCATTGGGGAGGGGGACCGAGATGAGATGTATGATTACGGCTGGATCGAGAATGCCAAGACCAAAAAGGTGGTATGGGAGATGACCTATCGCAAGACCGATCCCGCCGGTGGCGCTCGCAAAAACCGGATGTTCGACGACACCATCATGCTGGATAAGGGGGAGTATCTGGTTTACTTCGTCACCGATGGCTCTCATTCCTTCAAGGGCTGGAACGCCGCCAGACCCCGCGACCCTTCCCACTGGGGCATCACCATCCGCGAGGCGAAATAGCCGCACAGACTGATAGAGTCGATCGGGGCTGAAGTCTGGATATAGCGGAAAGTCGCATTCATACGGATCCTACCGGACGACTTCCGAGAGCTTCAGCCTTCCACTGTCCCACCAGCAGATTACCCGGTGTGACCTCCGACTGCACTTATCACCTCCAAATCCCACGGTTGTGAAAAAACTATCTCTGCCCGACAACTTCGAGAGAATCTACCGAGGAGTTTCCTGCGTTTCACCAGGGCAGAAGAAATGGGAACACAATTGAGGTTTGGATAGAGCCCGGATAGGCTTCGATAAGAAAGAGATCTACAAATTCTTACGCGAGAGCGCGAAAAGCGTGGTCTGAAGTATGATTTTGAAATCGAGCCACGGCGATTGCTTCTTGATATAGTGGAGATCGTAGTGGAGGTTCTTGTGAATGGGAACCTTCCTTGAACCCTTGAGCTGCCACAGCCCAGTCAGGCCCGGTTTGACCTTCAGCCGCCGGCAGTGGAGGCTGTTGTACGTTTGAACAATGAAGGGCATCTCCGGCCTGGGACCCACAAACGACATATCCCCATTGAGGACGTTGAGAAGTTGAGGTAGCTCGTCAATACAGGTTCGGCGCAAAACCCTCCCCACCCGGGTCAATCGGGGGTCGGTGTCTTCATCAGGGGTGGTTGCGTATTTGGGACTATCCACCCGCATGGTCCTGAACTTACAGATGGTAAAGGGCTTGCCCTTGTGATTGACTTGGCGTCGGTCGGTGCCGTTGAACCGCACACTGTTTCCATTGCGACGGTCCTGACCAATCCTTTGCTGTCTGAAAATCACCGGACCTCTGGAATCCAGCTTCACTAAGATCGCCACCAAAAGGAGAAGTGGGGAGAGGAGCAGAAGCACCAGAGCAGAGAACAGAGTGTCGAAAACCCTTTTGACCAGCCAGTAGAGGGAGAGCAGCAGCCGTCCCTTGCGGAAGACCACCATCCCCTCTTCAGTAACTACCGTGAGGATTTCCTCGCCGTTGTCTTCGTAGGCGAAGGCGCCGTTTATCACTCTGGGGATCGCCATGGTTCTCTCCTAAGTGGAGTCAACCTCCTCGACTCCCAATGGTTCCCCATGCGAAAGAGCAAGCCTCATACCGATGAGCAAAACGCTCCAGCAATAATGTCAATTTAGAGTAATGTCTGCTTGTAAAAGCTTAAGCCACCAGCAAAAACGCCAGAAGAAATCCCTGAAAGAGTTTTAAACAGAACGTCATAAACAAACTCCGATTGCAAGCCGCTGCAGGATGTTACAGCTGTGGCTTACGACCAGTTGATTCGCCGGCCATGGGGTCCTCGTTTGGGGAACTTGACCGGCGTTGAGAATTTGCTATATTAAGATAAAAGCGGATGTCAACTTTGTCAAGGCTTTTATGAGAATTCTGGTCACTGGAGGGGCAGGTTTCTTGGGTTCCCACCTCTGTGAGTATCTGTTGCGCCAAGAGCACGAGGTCATCTGTCTGGACAATCTGATCACCGGCAGCGTCGAAAACATTGCCTCTCTGGCAGACCGGGGGAACTTCCACTTCATAAAACACGACGTCACCGAGTATGTCTTTATCGACGGGGCCGTCGACTACGTCTTGCACTTCGCCAGCCCCGCCAGTCCCATCGACTACATGCAGCTGCCGATTCAGACGCTCAAGGTCGGGGGGTTGGGAACTCACAAGGCCTTGGGGGTGGCAAAAGCCAAAAAAGCGAAGTTCCTGCTGGCCTCCACCTCCGAGGTTTACGGAGATCCCCTGGTCAATCCTCAGGTGGAAGAATACTGGGGAAATGTGAACCCCATCGGGCCAAGATCCTGCTACGACGAGTCCAAGAGGTTTGCGGAGGCTCTTTCCACGGCTTACCACCGCCACCACGGGATTGACACCCGCATTGCCCGCATTTTCAACACCTACGGCCCCAGAATGCGCAGACACGACGGTCGGGTCATTCCCACCTTCATAAACCAGGCGCTCCAGGGTGAAGAGATAACCATTTTCGGAGATGGCAAGCAAACCCGTTCCTTCTGCTATGTCTCCGACCTGATTGAGGGCATCTATCGGCTCATGGGGGCCCAGATCCACACCCCCGTCAATCTGGGCAATCCCTCCGAGAGGACCATAGCTGAGCTGGCGCAGAAGATTATCGAGTTGACCGGCAGCAAAAGCAAGACGGCTTATAGACCTCTGCCTCAAGATGACCCTAAAAAGAGAAGGCCGGACATCTCCAAGGCCAGGGTGCTTCTGAACTGGGAACCGAAGGTGGAGTTGGAGGCGGGGCTAAAGACAACTATAGAATATTTCAGAGGGGGAAGAAAAGGTTAAATCAACGTCAAGGGCCCTTCCGATCAATCCCCCTTCTCGCCGCCTTCCGTTAAGGCAGCCAAGTTCTCGCCGAAACTATCATTGTCAGTTAAATCAGGCTCAGAACCATGGATCCGGCTTTCTTTCACGAGATGTTGAAGGAAGAGCTTCTGGTGGAGCTCCGCCTCCGGGGATACGACGTCATCGCAGTGAATAATTCAACTCAATACGCCGCCCCCAAGCTCATCGGAGGCTGCCTGCCGGACATAGTGGCAAATAACTCCGAAGAGCAGCTGTGTCTGGGGGAGGCGAAAATCTCTGAGGACATCCAGAGCGACGCCTCCATGAAGGAGTACGTCGCCTTCGCCAGGGAGGCCAAGGAACTGCACCTCATCATACCCAGCTCCGAGAGGGAGACCTTGCAGGAGACTTTGAATCTGTTGAACCTCGGAGTTCAGGATAGCTGCCAGATAGTGGTCTGGGGCTCGTCCATTTTCTCCTTCGACTAATCGACCACAGAGTGGCCTAAACCGCTCAATGTGCATAATGCTATTGGTATCGGACGCCTTATCCAACACCCACCAATGACTGTAGCGGAAACTCATACGAGCCGTATGGCCTTCAGGTTTCCAAGAAACCCAGTGGCAGAGGCCTCTGGGCTACCCTTTTTGCGGCGCTCCTGTTCCCCTGTTCCCTGTTCCCTGTTCCCTGTTCCCTGTTCCCTGTCTCCTGCTTCCTGTCCCCTGTTTCCTGTTCCCTGTCTCTTGCCTCCTGCTAGCAGCGGAAACAGAAAGCCTCCCTCACTTCTGTGAGGAGGCCGTCTAAACTTGCCCTGAAACTCAGAGCTACACAAGCAGTCACCCAATAAGGAGGCGGGCATGAGTTGTGGCCAGCAGCTGTCCGGTATCGCTATCGTAGAGATGGAACCAGAGCTCGTATACCCCCAGGGGGGCACCGTACGGCGCCGTGCGGCTGACCTCACGGCTGATACTCTGATGGGGCCTCAGCGTGAAGTCCCTGTCTGAATAGTGAATCGTCCGGCCATCCGGTGTCCACAGCTCTGCAGCCAGCCGGCAACGATACGAGACCGGATCGTGATTGGTGATCGTGAGGGTGAAGTTGACCTCCCCACCAGGTGGAATGTAAATGGAATTTGGGTCAACCACCATCTCCACGTGGGCCTTGACCACTGGAGCCGAGCCCAGAGAGAACAGAACCACCGAAGTTAAAAGAAGCAGCCATCTATGTTTTTGGATAAGCATCTGTTGTCTCACCTCCTTTCAGATTCTTGGAGGTCAAGAGATCTACTCTTCGGTGAACGGCTCTTTCTGAGAAGATCCAGAGAGCTGATGAAGATGTTAAATATACCCCCGTGGAAGTCGGTCACTCCGACTGTGCAGTTCCTACGGGAACCAGAACTGCCATCAAAGACTTCAATCTCAAATTACCAGGTACTGCCCCTTCTGTCAACGATTTTCTGAAGGTTTTTGAGGGGCTGGAGGAGCTTTCGCTTTCGCTTTCGCTTTCTCTTTTCCCTGTTCTCTTTTCCCTGTCCCCTGTAACCTGTTTCGTTGAAAAACAATCCGTAGGGGTCGGAATTCATCTCGTGAAGCGTATGGCCGACCCAAGTTGGTTCATACCAAGAAAGGCGGCGATAAATTCGCCGCCCTACGGTTGAGCGAGAGTACACTCCTCACTGACTGCTGAATACCATTTACAGGTTAATGCTCATCAGTCGCCATCTGCTATTCACCATTTATTATTCACCAATCACGTCGGGCAAGAGCGGGACTTCAGACTCTCACTTTATCTCATTATCTCTGCTTTTCTTTCCGCGAGCATCTTCTGGTAATCGGTCCTTCTTGTCAGGAAGATAATGGCGCCGATTATGTTGATGGAGATGCTCACAAAATACCACATCGTCGCCGCCAGAACAGTCTTGGGCCCCACCCAGATGTTGGCGGAACGCAGAAGCCCCACGAAGGCTCCCTCCCGCAGGCCGATCCCTGCGATCGAAAGGGGAATCATGGTCGCAATCTGAGTCAGCGGGCCAACCTTGTAAACATCGAAGAGCGAAACCCCTTTCCGGTGGAATTCAGAGGTAGCTGTGGTAAGCTCGATTCCGGCCTTCGTCAGAAATTGCATCTCCTCGGAAGAAAGGTACACCTCTCCTATTTCACCCCCGGACTGACCAGTAACCACTTCATTGGCGTCAGTAGTTTCTCCGCGCTCGATGAATTCGATCTGATTTCGGACTAGAAGTTCCTTGGTTTCCTTTGTCAACTGCAACGTATGGAGTTGGCCACCAGTGGGGCTGGGGATTCGCAACGCCAATCCGTTAGTGTAGAAGGTGCTGAAAAGCCCGAAATAGACGATCACTCCGCATATTACCGCAATCGCAAGGCTGGCTCTCTTCTCCCGATAACGACCGAAGGCCTGAACCGCCTCCCGCACCGGTTTCTCAATCTTGCCCTTGAGCGGGAAGTTGAACCTTAGCAAAGCTTCCAGCCACCCACTTTTGACAATCAGAAGTAAAGCTAACAAGAAAAGAAATAGGAAAAAGGCGAAAAAGATCAGCAGAAACAGCTTCGATAGATGCACAAAGAAGAGGCTTAAAACTACCAGGAAACTCAAAGCCAGAATCGTAAGGACCTTCTCGACCAGGACCACCGCCACCGACTCCGGAGCTTTTTGGGTGTAACGGGCCACATCATAAGCTTTGTAAGCCTCCAGCCCCAGACCGGTGGGCGTGAAGGTTCCTAGAAACCTCCCCACCATGTAGGTTCTCACCAGATGGGGAAAGGGTACCGCCAGCGCCTGCGCTCTCAGAAGCGTCGTCCACCTGAAGATGGAGAAAAGGATCGCCACCAGTTGCGTCCCAATGGAGGCCGCAAACCACCAGAGGTTACCTTGAGTGAAAGCATTGCGGACATCAGTCCAGCCGATCTGGAATTTCTTGAAGATAAGATAGAGAATCAGAACCGTCACCAAGACCTTGAGGAGGTTGACTATGATCTTCTTCATAATGAGGATGCTTCCCTTTGAATGTGGAAGGTTTTTTCTATCTGAAAGCCTACTCGATGTATCCTAAACCCTTGAGTCGCTCCTTTATGGCCTCCGTCTCCTCTTCGCTGTAGACCTCCTCGTATATCCCCTCGTATTTGGAGGCATCCACTTTCTTGACCGGATTGGCGGCGACATGATCCGGTTGAAAGCAACCCAACAAAGGCCTCCCGTCCATGTCTTCGGGCACACCCAAACCGAAGCTGTAGAGGATAGTGGGGGCGATATCCCACATCTCCGCTTTCGGGAGCTGAAAGCCCTTCTTGATGTTCTTTCCGTAGGCCATGAAAATCCCGTTGGGACGGTGGAAGCCGGTGGGCTGATCTCTCCAGGAGGTCACCGGCTTGGGGGAACCTATGTGCTGTCTCCCCAGAAAAGCATAATTCTTGGCGATGAAGACCACATCGGGGGCGTACTTGGTGGAAGGGCCATGATACAGTTCCTCTCGATAGAAGACCTTGTCCATCACCTTTTCGCCGGTGTCGGGATCTTCAACTGTGTACAACTTCTCTTTGATGAAAGCTCGAAGGTCATCGTACTCCTTCCCCGGCTCAACCACCCCGGAACCGTCCTCTCTTTTGACGTTAATGAAGAC
>LIZU01000125.1 GCA_001302725.1 candidate division Zixibacteria bacterium DG_27 | reverse complement strand
CGAGGCAACAATGTCGTACGCCACCAGGTAGGGGAGCATCGTCTCCGAGGCGCTGACGAAATCTCCCCAAGTGTCACCAGGTTTGCCCCCCTCCAGGTTTACGACGTGTGGCGCAGGAGAAATGTGGAGCAGCGCCTCTTTGGCCTTTTGAAGATATCTACCGTCTCCCTCGATGAAATATGTGAAAGCACAAGCTTCGGCATAGACAGCCCGGTCGAACTCCCTCAAGCCAGATGCGGATAAATCAGTCATCAGAGCTCCCTGCGCTCGGCTTTTCAAGGTATTCCACCAGACGCTGTATGGTCTCCGCCTGATTCTCGATTGAAGTTCCGCGCTCCGTTGTCGGGAGAAAAGCAGTCGCGGATGTTCGTTGCTCAACGGCAAGCGTATCTCCCCCAGGGAGAGATGAGACCTCAGAGGGTCGATCGGCAGGAAGCTGTCTTCGAGGTAGACCGGTCTGAAGTCTGCTTTTATGAATCCCTCCAATACATTATCGATTTCGATTTGCCCAGAAGATGAAGATGAGAAAAGGATTGTGAAGGTCAGCGCCGCTCCGATATATCCTTTCAACAGAACGAAGTCTTTGACAAAATCTCGCAAAGTCTATCCAGGGCAAAGCTCGATTCAACCTGTGGGCAAAGCAATTCTAATGGTGCTCCGTTCAATTGTCAACGGTGTTTCGGTACTGTCATGGTCCTGTGGGAGTTGAATCAGATCTCGGTTCCGGTTCTCAGTTCGGGGTGCGAAACTTCCATTGACAAAGCCTCCGTTTTTTTGTTATTATGCGTGGAGTCGCTGATTTGACGAAAAGGAATTTTGGAAATAGAGGGTAACATGAAATTGCCAGAACCAAGACGAAAAGGGAAGCCATCCTTGGAGGAGGTTATTGTCGCCCGCCGCTCAATTAGGGAGTTTTCCGATCAATCTCTCACCCTTCAGGAGCTATCCCAGATTCTGTGGGCTGCTCAAGGTGTCACCTCCCGGTGGGGGGGAAGAGCGGCCCCCTCAGCCGGTGCCCTTTTCCCGGTCGATACATTTGTGGTGGTTGGCAACGTGGAGTCGCTGGAAGCCGGGGTTTACAAATACAGTGTCAAAGAACACAGCCTGCAGAAGACATTCTCCGGGGATGTCCGCCGCGAGCTGGCCGAGGCCTCCTTAAGTCAAGATTTCATCGCGGTGGCACCCGCCAGCATAGTTCTGGCCGCCGTCTATGACCGCATCACCGTTAAATATGGTAGAAGGGGACACCGTTACACCGACATCGAAATCGGTCACATCGGGCAGAATATCTATTTGCAGGCGGAGGCTTTAGACCTTGGCACCGTCGCCATTGGCGCCTTTCACGACGAGGAGGTAAAAAGAGCAGTCCACATCTCAGAGGCGGAGCCTATATACATAATGCCGGTTGGACACAGAGCCTGACGGCCGCTGATCGGCGGTCAACATTAGGTAATGATCGTTCCTCCTCCCTGTTCGCCAAGCCAATTGACAAATTGACGCCACTTTTATATCCTTTCGATTGGACGGATCACTTAAGAATGACTGAGCCGATGGGGAACAACTTGCTCATATCCATTTCCGGCATCAGAGGGATTATTGGGGCAAACGGCGGCTTGACCCCGGAGCTCGCCTGCAGATTTGCAGCCGCCTTCGGAAGCTGGTGCCGGGGAGGCAGAATCATCGTCGGCGGAGACTGTCGCATCTCCCGGGAGATGGTTCAGCATGCGGTCACCTCCGGGCTCCTGGCAGTTGGAAGCGACGTTGTTGACATAGGTATCTGTCCCACTCCGACTGTGGAACTTGCGGTGAGGAAGCTTCGAGCCCGGGGTGGAATTGCCATCACCGCCAGCCACAACCCCATCCAGTGGAACGCTTTGAAGCTCATAAACTCTCGGGCAATGTTCCTCAGCGCCCAAGAGGGAGACCAGGTGAAGCGAATCTTCAAATCCGGCGAGATCAACTACCGACCGTATAACCGACTCGGCTCGCTCAGTCTGGACATGACCCTCCTCGATTATCACCTTGAGAAGATCCTTGACCTTGACGCGGTCAACGCGGACCTCGTGAGGAGGAAGAAATACAAGGTCGTTATCGACACCGTCAACGGTGCCGGCAGCGTGCTCTCGCCCGTGCTTTTAGAGGAGTTAGGTTGCAGGGTGATTGAGCTTAATACCGAACCGACCGGCTTTTTTGCTCACCCTCCGGAGCCGGTTCCCCGGAATCTATCGCAGCTTCGCAAGATGGTCAAAAAAAGAGGTGCCGACGTCGGCTTTGCCAACGACCCCGATGCCGATAGACTGGCAATCGTTACCGACAAAGCTGTTGCCCCCGGGGAGGAATACACTTTGGCTCTTGCCAGCAAATTCATCCTGGCGAAGAGAAAAGGGCCGGTGGTGGTCAACCTCTCCACTTCTAGGATGATTGATGACGTTGCCAGAGAGTTCAAGCGCAAGGTGTATCGCACCAAGGTTGGTGAAATCAATGTCGCCTTGAAGATGAAGGAAGTTCGAGCCCCTATCGGGGGGGAGGGAAACGGGGGCGTCATTTATCCCAGACTCCACTATGGTCGGGATGCTCTTCTCGGAATGGCTTTGATTCTCTCATATATGGCTGAGTCTGGCAAAAGTATTTCGGAACTTATTCGGGGTCTTCCGAAGTATCATATGATAAAGGACAGGATTTCAGCCACCGCGAAGGAGATAAAGCCCGGACTGGAGAGGCTCAAAAAGCATTTCCACAAAGCTAAGTTTGACGAGACCGACGGATTAAAGATTGACTTGCCGGAGGGATGGTTGCATATTAGAGTCTCGAACACCGAGCCGATTGTGAGGCTTCTGGCGGAAGGAAGGTCAACAGACTTCACAAGACAAATGATTCAGAGGGCAAAAAAGGAGTTGTGCTGCTGAGCATATTAGACAAACAGATGCAGACGAGGCTAATAGGTTGTGGAGGGCGATGTGTCAATGGAAAGCAAGGGTGTTATCTTTGGGTTGACTAATGAAGATGTTCAACAGGTGGCCACTAGGAAATTGGCAGACAACTGACTGAGAAGGAATTGCAGATAGTCAGGAGGGCGGTCGAGAAGCAGTTTGATTGCTGGTATGATTCTGTGTGCAACGCAATCGAGGAGACCACGGGAGCGTGAGGTTCCGAGGCGGTTTTGAAAATGGCGGAAGACATGTCGGGAAATCAAACAAAGGTCATGTTCCAAATTCTCGAGGCAGATGTTCAAGAAGTGGCAAGGTATAAGGTTGGGCGTCTTCTCACCGAGGACGAATTATATTCTGTGAAGAAGGGTGCGGAAGGCGGCCTTTGCCTCTGGGAGCAGGTTGTCTGTTGCGCAATCGAGGAGGCTTTGGAGCCGTAAAGATTCAAATCCCTTTTGCCGAAGACGATTTCAGATATTGCCGAAAAGAATGAAGACATATATAATGGTTCTATGAAGGGGCGCCGTTCGTTTAATAGCATACCAGGAGTCTGAAAATGTGCGGAATCATCGGATATGTCGGAGAAAAAAAGGCAGTCCCCATCTTGATAGATGGCCTAAAGAAGCTGGAATACCGGGGATACGACTCCGCCGGAATCGCCATCTTGGAGAATGGAGACTTGATATTCGAGAAGTCGGCGGGAAAGATCGCTGCCTTAGAAGAGCTTTTGACGGGGAGGGACTTTTCCTGCACCACCGGTATCGCCCACACTCGCTGGGCCACCCACGGGGAACCCACTGACGCCAACGCCCACCCGCACCTCGACTGCAAAGGGGAGCTGGCTGTCGTCCACAACGGCATCATCGAAAACTACCGTTCTCTAAAAGAGGTTCTCGAACGCAAAGGCCACAAATTCACCACCGACACCGACACCGAAATCGTCGCTCACCTGATCGAGGAATATTATCAAGGGGACCTGGTGGAGGCCGTCAGAACCGCCATGAGCCAGGTGGAGGGCACTTACGGGATTGCGGTTCTGTCTCTGAGAAATCCCAGCGAAATCGGAAATCGTCGCCGCCCGCCACGGCAGCCCTCTGGTCATCGGCTGCGGGCAGGGTGAGAATTTTGTGGCCTCCGATGTCTCCGCAATCCTGAGACACACCAAAAAGGTGGTCTATCTGGAAGATCGGGAACTGGCAGTGGTGACCAAGGAGGGCTTCAACATCTCCACCATAGACAACGTCGAGGTCACGCCGAAGCTCCAGGAAATATCCTGGACCTTAGACGAGGTCGAAAAGGGCGGCTTCGAGCACTTCATGCAGAAGGAGATCTTCGAGCAACCCACCACCATCAGAAACACGATGCGGGGTCGTCTGAATTACGAGGAGGGAACCTCCCGCCTCAATGGTTTGAACTTGCAGATTGATGAACTTCAGAAAATCAATCGTGTGGTTCTGGTTGCCTGTGGAACCTCCTGGCACGCCGGTCTGATCGGCGAGTATATGATCGAGGAATTTGCACGCATTCCGGTGGAGGTCGAATATGCCTCCGAGTTCCGCTATCGCTCCCCAATCATATATCCGGGGACAGTGGTTTTGGTCATCAGTCAATCGGGAGAGACCGCCGACAGCCTGGCGGCTCTGAGGGAGGCCAAAAGGAAGGGAGCGACCGTTCTGGGGATCTGCAACGTTGTCGGTTCGACCATCGCCAGGGAGACCGATGGGGGTGTTTACATTCACGCCGGTGCGGAGATCGGGGTGGCCTCCACTAAGGCGTTTACCTCTCAGATCACAGCCCTGGCGCTCATCACTCTTCTTTTGGCGCGTCAGAGAGATATGTCGATTGAGACCGGGCGAGAGATCCTTGATGCCTTACAGGAGATCCCGGACCAGGTGGCCGGGCTCCTCAAGAAAGAGCCAGAAATAAAGAAGCTGGCAAGGAAGTATTGCCGGACCGGCAACGCTCTCTATCTCGGACGCGGGATCAATTTCCCGGTGGCACTGGAGGGAGCCTTGAAGCTCAAGGAGATCTCCTACGTTCACGCCGAGGGTTACCCCGCCGCGGAGATGAAACACGGCCCCATCGCCCTGATAGACGAAAGGATGCCGGTGATAGTTCTGGCCATCAAGGACGCCATCTACGAGAAGATCATGTCCAATATCGAAGAGGTCAAAGCCCGCAAAGGTGTGGTGATTGCGGTAGCTACTGAGGGGGACAAGAGGATTAGAGAAATGGTCGATGAGGTCTTCTACATACCGAAAACCCACGAGATGCTCACCCCTCTT
>LIZU01000124.1 GCA_001302725.1 candidate division Zixibacteria bacterium DG_27 | reverse complement strand
AAATGGACTGGGCCCTATACGCCACCGATCCCACCACCGGCTTCATCGTCGCCTGCGCTCTGATGCACCCCACCAAGAAGCTGGCAAGTCTGGATCTCCAATTCCTATTGAACCGATTCAAGGAGAAAAGGTTTGCCGCCGGAGCCAACCGGGAACAGATGCAGACTTGCGAGAAGATCGATCTCTCCTTGGAGAAATTCCTCTCAATGGCTTTGGAGGCGATGCAGAGCATATCCGGGGAGCTGGGCCTTTAGATGCTGTCATTATCCTCTGAGAAATGACGACTCCCCGATCCATAGGGTTAGTTGCCGCAATCGCGGGACTGTCGCTTTTCGTCTCTCCCCTAGAGATTGAGCGAGCGTTACAGCAAAAGATCGTTCAAGGCGCAGACCCGTGGGAATACACCTTCAGAGGAGCCATTGAAGATTCGACTGCGAAGCGCCACCGAGATCTCAGCACTCTGGTGAAAACTGAGAGGGAGGAAGAAAAATCGCCCGACCTCTGGGTGGGGAAGGACAAATGCAGGCACTTTCTCCTCTCCGGTTTCTGGTCGGCTTTCGGCTATCTTCTCTGTCATCGCCACCTCGATTATTCCGAGGAGAAATCGCTCCTAATCTCCGGCGGTGTGGTTTCTTCTCTGGGGGTGACCAAGGAGATTCGGGACGCTTTTCAGCCTGACAATAGATTCAGCTACAAAGACCTCGTTTTCGACGCGGTTGGAGTGGGCTGCGGTCTGCTTATAGCCTCTCGGTGACAGATGGCTTCAAGGAAGCTGAGAATTTTCAGCTGGGGGCTCTACGATTTCGCCAATACCATCTTCTCCATGAATGTGGTCTCGCTCTATTTCGCCCTCTGGGTGGTAAAGGATATGGGTGGGACCGATCTGATGGTGGGGGCCTCACGTGCCGCCGCGATGCTCCTCGTCGCCATGACGATGCCCCTGGGGGGAGCAATCGCTGACCGTTTTGGTCTGAGGATGCCTCTGGTGGCGCTCTTCACCCTGCTCTGCTGTCTGGCAACGGCCGGGCTCGGAATCGCTCCCGATCTAACCCTGGGTCTTCTTTTTTTCGCCCTCGCGGTCTACGCCTATCAGGCCGCCTTAGTCTTCTACAACGCCCTTCTTCCGGAGGTCGCGAAGGGGAAGAATCTCGGGGGCATCTCCGGACTTGGAGTCTCTCTGGGCTATCTCGGATCCATCGCCGGGATGTTGATGGTTAAGCCCTTTGTCGGCTCCGGGGAGAACTTCTCGAGACAGGATGCTTTTCTTCCCACCGCGGCCCTATTCCTCCTGTTTTCGTTGCCGTTTTTCTTTTTCGTTCGCGATTCCCACCGCCTACCGATCGAGAATCTGTGGCAGAAAACCAAAGAGGCCTGGGGGAAGTTAAAAGTAGCATTGACTCGCTCCCAAGCCTATCCCGGTGTCAGGAGATTCCTTCTGGGGCGTTTCTTCATCGTCGATGCCATGGAGACCATCATCGGCTTTATGGCCTTGTATCTGGTGGAGGTCGGCAGCTTCTCGCAACAGAAATCGCTGCTTTTTGGGTTAGACGAGGTGCTGCTCTTCTTCGTGATCTCGACCACCTTCGCGGTGGCGGGAGCATATTTCTGGGGGATAGGGGTAAACCGTTTCGGCCCCAAGAGAGTCCTTTTAGGGGTTGTTCTCCTGTGGCTTCTAACCCTCCTTCTGGCGACAGTGTCGCCCAAGGGAGGGTTCTGGATTGTCGGGCCTTTGGCGGTGCTTATCGGGTTGGTAAAAGACGAAAAGGTGATGGCGGAGTTCTTCGGGTTGTATGCCCTCTCAGGACGGCTGGCGGCGGTGGTCGGTCCCCTTCTGTGGGGGGTGGTGATCGAGTTGGGCAAGCCCCTGGGTAGTCTGAAATATCGCCTGGCGGCGGCCTCGGTACTCTCCATGATGCTTCTGGGCTATCTGATTCTGAGAAAGGTGCCGGATGTCAGCGACAGATTGGCATGAATATGTGGGGGCAATCCATATTCATTCGACCCATTCCGATGGGACCAAAAGCATCGATGAGATCCTCCCCATAGCCTCTCAGGCGGGACTGGACTACATCTTAGTTTCAGACCACATGACCCTGAAGGGATTGGAGGAGGGGAAGGAGGGCTTTTATGGTGACCTTCTGGTGTTGATTGGATACGAAATACATGATCTCAACCATCACAATCATTACCTGGCCTTCGGGCTGAAGGAAGTTCTCTCCCCGGAGCTTTCCCCTCAGGAATATGTCAAAGAGGTGGAAAAAGGAGGCGGTGTGGGAATAATTGCCCACCCCGACGAGGTTCGTCAGCTCCTGAGAAAATTCCCCTGCTATCCCTGGACGGCCTGGGATGCTCTTGGATTCAACGGAATTGAGATCTGGAACCATATGTCGGAGTGGATGGAGGGATTGACCCGCATCAATATCCTCAAAATGGCGATCCATCCCCGTCGGATGTTGCGCTCCCCCACGGCTCGTATCTTGAAGATTTGGGACCAGTTGAGCGAAAAGAGACCCGTCGTGGGCTTGGGCGGCATTGACGTCCACGGCTATCCCTTCAAATGGGGCCCCTTCAAACTTACCATATTCCCATACAAGGTGCAGTTTCGCGCCATTCGGACCCATCTGTTGTTGAGAGATCCTCTCTCCAAGAACTTGGCCAAGGCCCGGCAGCAGATTTATTCTGCCATCAAGAGCTGCAATGCCTTTATCTCCAACTACCGCTGGGGGGATGCAAGGGGCTTTTTCTTCGGGTTCGAGGTGAAAGGCAGAATCAGCTTGCCGGGAGAGGTGGCGTCTCTCGGCCAGGGAGGTAAGATCGTCTGCCAAAGCCCCAGACGAGCTAACTTGCGTTTAGTCTGTGGAGGCAATCTGGTCTTTGAGACCTTTGGGAACTCCTTTGAATACTCCCCGAAAGAGGCTGGCAACTACAGATTGGAGGCCTACATCAGTAGAAAAGGCTGGGTCTTCACAAATCATCTCAGATTGTCGTGACCCTACGGGTCCAAACAGTTTTACAGAACTCCGACTGCAAAGCGTCATTGCAGATAAGCAAAAGGGGCAAAAAAGTAAGGGTGAACCTCACTCGGGCAGAGGGGGGCTAGAACTACCCGGAGTGAAAAGGATCACCCTTAACAAACTCTTCAATTTCTACTGTATAGATAATATATCAACGTAAATGCGCAATAGGGGATTTCCCCTATTTTTCGATTTTTCCTCCCTTATTTTTCTCGCTGTTAGTTTTCTCCAAATTCACCATGGAATCCTCGCTGACTAATCCCATATCTATTGCGTAGCGCACTATTTGAGCACGCTCCCGCACGCCCAGCTTCTCAACAATGTGGGCGCGGTGATTTTCCACGGTTTTGTAGCTGATATTCAGGATGTCTGCGATTTGCTGGTAATTCTTCCCTTCTCCTATGAGCTGTAGAATTTCTCTCTCCCTGGGAGTGAGGCGCTCCAAAGGGGAATCCTCTTTTGCCATCTCCCCGGGATGAGTGAGGCGGTCAACTACAGCCTTGGAGATTGAGGGGGAAAGATAGGGCTTGCCCTCCGCCACGGCTCTGACCGCACCCACCAGTTCAGAGACGGCACTGTCCTTCACCAAGTAACCCAGGGCCCCAGCCTTGAGCGACTTGTAAACGTACTCCTCATTGGTGTGGACGGTGAGGACCAGAATCTTGGCATCGGGATAGCTCCTCTTTATCTGAAAGATGGCCTCGAAGCCGTTTAAGTTCGGCATGCTGATGTCCATCAGGATGACGTCGGCCGTAACCTTCTGCAATGCTGCCAGAGCCTTTCGGCCGTCGGTGGCTTCCCCCACGACCTCGAAGTGGCGCTCCTTTTCGAGAATCATCTTTATCCCTTCTCGCACCAGCCCATGGTCATCGACTAATAGAACTTTGACTTTGCTCATCGGGTTCCCCCTCTGGAAGTGGTATGGTTACTAACAGGGTTGTACCTTTTCCTTTATCGGATAGTATTTCGAGCTTCCCTCCCAAAAGAGAGGCCCGCTCTCTTATGTTGAAAACTCCAAATCCTCTTCTGGCGTCGGTGGACTTCAGAACCTTCTCAGCTTCGATGCCGATTCCGTCATCTTTGATTTCCAGAGAGCAGACCCTCCCTTTAACCTGCAGACTTATCCCGGCTTGGGTCGCCTTTGAATGCTTGGCGATGTTGTTGAGTCCCTCCTGGATGATTCTGTAAATTGTGATCTTCACATCCGGACCCAATCTTTCAGTGTCGCCCCGAGAACTGAAGTGCACCGGAATGGAGAGTTGTTGGGAGAAATCCTTGGTGAACGAGCGAAGAGTGGGAATCAATCCCAAGTCGTCCAACATCGTCGGGCGAAGCTTCTGCCCGATTGTGCGAATCTCCTCCATGGTGTCAGCCACCAGCTTGGAGGTCTGGCGAATCCTGCTTTTCAGCTCTTTCCGCCCGGGGGGGAGGGAGTTCTCGGCGAAGTCGAGGTTCATTCTCATGGCGGTGAGCGACTGCCCGACGCTGTCGTGAAGTTCGCCAGCGATGGCTTTTCTCTCCTTCTCCTGAAGCTGGATCATCTCCGATGATAACCGCTCGAGGTTTTTTCTCTTCTGCTGTACTTCAGCGGCCAATTCATACTTCTTGATCGCAGTCGCCACTTGGTTAGCAATGGCCACAAGAAAGTTGACCTCCTCCTGAGTATATTCTCGGTCTGGTTTGGCTTGCCAGATGGTCAGACCTCCCAGGTTCGACTTTTCGTGTTTCAGAGGGACTACCACGCATGATTTCATTCCAGTGTCCACAATCTGTTGACGCTCGGCCTTGGTGGCACCTTTAAGAGTTGGGAGATTGAACATCTCGATTGTCCCCTCTAGACACACCCTCGATAGGTGGGGGTGATCTGCCAGCTTGACTTTTCTGCCTAACTGGGGAAGGCCCTTGCTTCCTTTGAGGTGAAGAGCTCTCACTACTCCGAAAACTCTGCTCTGGTCAACGAGGACTACGGAGCAACGATCCGCTGCAAAGCTCTCCGCCACCAGCTTTGTGATTTCGTCCAGGAAGCTGTCGAGGTCAACGGATTCCACGGCCGCCTGGCTTACGCTGAGAAAGGTGGTAAGCCTCTTGTTCCAATTCGTGAGTTTCTCAGCCTGTTGGCTGGTACTCTGGTGAAGGCGCGCATTTTCGATTGCCACCCCCACCTGATTGCCGATGGCAGAAGCCAAACTCTCCTGGGAGGGGGGCAACCTGATGTCCTCTCGGCTTGTCAGAATCAACACTCCGACCTTTTCCCCCGTTGAAGCTACCGGAATGTGGACAAACGACTTCACCTTCAAACGATCTAGTATGTGGTGAGCTCTTTTCCTCTCCTTGGGGCTTAGCTTGTCATGGGCGATAACGCAGCCTCGCTGGAAGCACCAACCGGCCAAGCTTCCGTCCACGGGGAGGAGAACTCCCTTGAAGCTCGAGATGCCTGCCTTCCTGAGGTTATACGTTGATATACACTCCAACACCTCTTCCTCTGGGTTATGGAAGAAGATCCCGGCCGTCTCAAAACCTAGGACCTTGCAGGTCTCCCGCATAATGCTCCTCAAGACCTTATCCAGATTCAGAGAGCTACTGACAACGCCTGAGATTTCATTGAGGAGCCTGAGCTCTGTGTAGGACTGTCGCAGTTGGTTTCCCTTCTCCAGAAGCTCTCTATTTCCCTTCTCTAGGGCTTTCTGCTCCCTCTTCAGAGCCTGATGAACGGAGGCGTTCTCGATTGCCATCCCCACCTGATTCCCGATGGCAGAGGCCATCCTTTCCAAGATGGGGTCCAATTTCACCTCCTTCCGACTCACCAAGGATAAGACGCCCATCTTCTTGTCTTTTGCCGTTACCGGAATGCAGGTAAGAGCCTTTAACCTCTTATGATAGAAAAGCTTGTGTACTCTTTGTCTCTGTTCGGTACTGAGCTTATCATAGGAGATGACCTTGCCGCTCTTGAAGCACTGGCCAGTTAAGCTCTGTTGGACCTGAAAGGT
>LIZU01000123.1 GCA_001302725.1 candidate division Zixibacteria bacterium DG_27 | reverse complement strand
CCTGTCCCATCTTGACGAAAGTCGGTCCCAGCTCCTCTAAGGCCATTCGTATTCTCTGATAGAAACTGTATCTGGCCGCAGTCTCCACCGAGCGGATAAGTCTACGACGACCTAGCCGCAGATAGCGAGTGATATTCATACGGTCCAAGAGCTCACCGAAACCGTATTTGACCAGTACCCTCACAATCTCCCGGTACCTTTTAAGACTGCGATAGCTTCTGTCGATCAGAGGAATGCGCATAACTTGAGAAGATGATAGCAACAGTTTCAAATCCAGTCAACAGAAAAGACCTCTTGAAGAGGAGAGTCTTGACTTAGAGGCAGATTTTCGTTTATTACCAAGCGTGAGTCTAAAAGGTAGCCGATGACAGAGATAGCTTCGAAAAAGATGAGCGCTGAGGTCGATCGCCAGTTCGAGATTATCAGACGAGGCACCGCGGAGGTGATCTCCGAGGAGGAGCTCAAATCAAAGCTGGCGAAGTCCGTCGAAGCCGGAAAGCCACTGAAGGTGAAGGAGGGGTTCGACCCCACCGCTCCCGATATTCATCTGGGCCACACCGTCACCCTTCGTAAGCTGAGGCAGTTTCAGGATCTCGGACACCAGGTCATCTTTCTGATCGGCGATTTCACCGGCCTGATCGGTGATCCCTCTGGAAGAGATACCCAGCGCAAGTCACTGACGCCGGAGGAGGTCAAACTGAATGCGGAGACCTACAAGAAACAGGTCTTCAACATCCTGGACCCGGATAAGACCACGATCGATTTCAACAGCCGCTGGCTTAAAGAGATGACCTTTGAAGATGTCCTGAGCCTATGTGCCCACTGCACCGTTGCCCGCATTTTGGAGAGGGACGATTTCCTCAACCGCTATCGGCAGGGAAAACCGATAAGTATGCTGGAGTTTCTCTACCCCTTGGCCCAGGGATACGACTCCGTGGCGCTGGAAGCCGACGTCGAGTTGGGAGGCACCGACCAGAAGTTTAACCTTCTGGTTGGGAGGGAGATTCAGAGGGATTATGGTCAAGAACCGCAGGTGATAATCACCATGCCGCTTCTGGTGGGGACTGACGGAGTCGAAAAGATGTCGAAAAGCACCGGCAACTACATCGGCATAAACGAGCCCCCGAAGGAGATCTACGGCAAGACCATGTCCATCCCCGATGAGGCCATCTACGACTATTTTCTGCTCTTGACCGACCTTCCTCAACCCCAGCTGGACAGAATCAGAAAGGACCTCCAGGAGGGAGAAGTAAATCCGATGGAACACAAGAAAGCTCTGGCGCACAAGATTGTTACCGTATATTATGGGAGACAAGCGGCCGACCAAGCTGCCGGAGAGTTCGAGAAAATCTTTGGGAGAAAAGAGCTGCCCGATGAGATCCCGCTTTTCAAGATCCAGACCGAGCGGGATTCCCTGTGGGTCGTGAAAGTCCTGACCGGCTCAGGGCTTTGCAGCTCCGGTGGGGAGGCTCGACGTCTCATCGCTCAGGGAGGAGTCTATGTCGATGGCAATAGAGTTGACTCCCCGGACTCGGAGTTGGATATCTCAAGGGAAAGACTCATAAAGGTCGGCAAGAGAAAATTCTTGAAGGTGGTGTCCGACAAAGTCGGATCCGCCTTCGACAGAAAGGCATAGCCAGTCATGGAAAAAGAAAACGTCACCATAGAAGACCTTACCAGAAGAGTTGAGAAACTCGGGAGCTATCTTTGACCTCGAAGCGAAGATAGCACGAATTGGGAATTTACAGAAAAAGACCCAGGCTCCCGATTTCTGGAACGACCACCTCTCTGCCCAATCGGTCTTAAGAGAGATTAACTCCCACAACAGAATCATCGAACGCTGGCAAAATCTCAAAGGGGAGATAGGAGATCTCGCGGTGTTAGAGCAACTGGCCACCGAGGAGGATGATGCAGAAAGCCAGAGAGAGGTGGCAGAGAAGATAGCCTCCATAGAGGAGAACCTGACGTCATTCGAGCTGGAGGCCACCCTCTCCGGCGAGGATGACTTAAAAGATGCTCTCCTCACCATCCACTCTGGCGCCGGAGGTACCGAAAGCCAGGACTGGGCCCAGATGCTCTTGAGAATGTATCTGCGCTGGGCTGAAAACAGAGGCTATGCCGCCGAGGTGATGGACACCCTCCCCGGAGAGGAGGCCGGCATCAAGAACGCCACCGTCGAGATCAAGGGAGACTACGCATACGGCTATCTGAAATCGGAGGTGGGGGTGCATCGCCTGGTGAGGATCTCCCCTTTCGATTTCAACCAGAGAAGGCACACCTCCTTCGCCTCCATCTTCGTCATCCCGGAGGTGGAAGACAACCTCATCGTCGAGATAAAGGACGAGGATTTGAGAATAGACACCTTCAGGGCCTCCGGCGCCGGCGGTCAGCACGTCAACAAAACCTCCTCGGCGGTGAGGATGGTTCACCTGCCGACCGGAATCGTTGCCACCTGTCAGAGCGAGAGGTCGCAGCATAAGAACAGAGACTACGCCCTGAAAATCTTGAAATCGAAGCTCTATCAACACTACAAAGAACTTGAGGCCGAAAAACAAGCCAAGCTGGAGGACTCCAAAAAGAGGATCGAATGGGGAAGCCAGATCCGCTCCTACGTTTTTCACCCGTACACCCTGGCGAAAGACCACCGCACCGGATATGAGACCTCCAACGCCAAGGCAGTAATTGATGGAGATCTCGACGAATTCATCAAAGCGTATCTGGTCTGGAACAAGAGGAAATGAGATCTCACAGATATCACTCTTCACGCTGATCAACTGCCGGGTAGAAAGTGGATGTAGCAGAAAAAATCAAGTCCCGTGCCAAGGCGGTGAACGGCCATATTGTCCTGCCGGAGGGAGACCAGGAAAGGACTATCCTGGCGACGAGGAAGATTATAGAAGAAAATCTCTGCAGGTTGGCTCTCTTAGGTCAGGAGGAAGGAATCAGGAAGCTTGCCGAAGACAACCAGGTCGAGCTCAAAGAAATTCAAATCATAGAGCCAGCTAAGTCTCCGAGGCTTCAAGAATACAGCCAGAAGTTCTTCAAGATGAGAGAGAAAAAGGGGACGACGCTGGAACGGGCTAAAAGATTCATGGAAAAACCGCTCTACTATGGCGGGATGATGGTTCACCTCGGGGAGGCCGACGGCATGGTGGCTGGCGCTTATAATACCACCGCAAACGTTGTTCGGGCCTCTCTGCAGACTATCGGTCTGGCGGAGGGTATAAGCTCGATCTCTGGCGCTTTCGTAATCGTTCACCCCAACTACCGCGGGGAGAGGAACAAACCCTTTCTGTTTGCCGACTCCGTGGTGGTGCCCGACCCCACCGTGGAGCAGTTGGCCGACATTGCCATCAGCGCTGCGAAAACCTACCGGGCTCTTTTCGGTGAGGAGCCAAAGGTGGCAATGCTGTCCTTTTCGACCAAGCGGTCTGCTTCCCATCCGATGGTCGACAAGGTCATTCGAGCCACCGAGATCGCTAGGGAGAAGGCTCCTGACCTCTTAATCGACGGAGAACTGCAGGTCGACGCCGCAATCGTGCCGGAGATAGCGGCCTTGAAGGCTCCCGATTCTCCCCTCCAGGGGGAGGCTAATGTGCTGATCTTCCCCGACCTCCATGCCGGAAACATCGCATATAAGATCGCTCAAAGAATGGCAAATGCGGAAGCTTGGGCGGTGCTGCAGGGGTTAGCCAAACCGGCTTGCGACATGTCCAGAGGCGCAAGTGTGGACGACATAGTGCTGACAACTGCAATAGCTTTGACTCTGGTTGAAAGATAACCCCCCCTCGATGCACGTCTGATGTCTTATTCCCAGAGGGCAAAAAGAGAGATTCGTCGTCAGCTCCAAAAAATCCTGGGGGCCAATCGGCTCCTGAGTGGGCCGGAACAGATGGCCCCGTATGGCAGCGACTCCACCAAGATCTTCCAACCTCCAGAACTGGTAGTCTTGCCCAGCTCCGTCGAGCAGGTCTGCCAGATTGTGAAATTAGCTTACAGTCTCCGATTCCCGGTTGTCTGTCGGGGAGGCGGAAGCGGCTTCGCCGGAGGCGCGGTCCCGGTTTATGGCGGCGTCGTCATCTCGATGGAGAAGATGAATCGCATTATCGAAGTCAATCCAGATGGGTATTCGGCAATTGTAGAGCCGGGAGTGATTACTCAGGACTTGACCTTAGAGGTTGAAAAACAAGGTTTGGCCTATCCACCGGTCTCCACCATTGGAGGCAATCTGGCTCACAACTCCGGAGGACTCAAGAGCCGCAAATATGGAGTGACCAAGGATTATCTGTTAGGAATCGAATTTGTCACCGGCCGGGGAGAGATTGTCAGAACTGGGCATTTGGCGGAGGATGCTTCATCGCCGGCAGTGAGGGAACCCTGGGAATCGTCACCAAGATCGCCCTGAGGTTGGTCAGGAAACCGAAGACCGTGAGCACCATCCTGGTCGCCTATGATGAGCCCCTTCAGGCTGCTGAGACGATCGCGGAGATAATTGCCTCAGGACTTATTCCCACCATTATGGAATACATCGATGTTGATACCATGAATTGCATCTTGGAGAAGTTCGACTTCCCATTCTTCAAGAAGGGTAACTCCGCAGTTCTGGTCGAACTGGACGGCAACGCTAAGCAAGTTAGATCGGACACTCAACAGATTGAAAAAATCTGCCGAAACCACTCACCTTCGTTTTACCGTCAGACCAATAGCGAGCAAACCAGAGAGAAGCTCTGGGAGGTGCGTCGTTCGATCTCCCCGGCCTTGGAGGAGCTGTTTCTGAAAAAGATCAGCGAGGATGTTTGTGTCCCACCCAGCAAGCTCCCGCAACTAGTAAGAGGAACAAAAGAGCTAGCGGCAAAATATGATGTAACGATCGCCTCCTTCGGGCATGCCGGAGATGGCAATCTGCACGTCAATTTTCTCAGCAACAGGGATAGTGGTCCCGAAAGAAGAAAAATCAAGAGAGCGGTCGGTGAGCTTTTCGATATGACTCTGGCTCTACGGGGGACGATCTCCGGAGAGCACGGTGTGGGCATCACCAAGAGAGAGTTCTTCAAGAAGCAGATAAGACCCCCGGAATTGAAACTGATGAAGAGCCTGAAGAGGGCCTTCGATCCCAGAGGGATTCTGAACCCGGGTAAAATCTGGGAAGAGTAAACATCCTACATTCCTTCCCGACCGGAAATATCATTCTGTACCAGAATTCTGCATCGGAGGGAAATAAGTTGTTCCCTCGAGTTCACTCGTTCGTTCAGTACAAAAGAAAGGTAAGTAGCCGGGATTTCGGGGGACACCCGAAAGAGCCAATAACTGAAGAAATCGTCTAGGCGCAAAGAAGGACCCGATTATTTGATTGGATAAGGGTTTACAAATAGAGAAATTGTGTTACCTTTACTCTAGGTAAACAACGTTCAAGGGGAGGAAAATCTCATGGGCAAGAACCTAATGCTGACAGCAATTCTGTTCTCGGGTTGCATCTTCTTGATGTCGA
>LIZU01000009.1 GCA_001302725.1 candidate division Zixibacteria bacterium DG_27 | reverse complement strand
TCTTTGTCGGCTCCTCTTACCTTCTGACGTTCGAGGTAATCGGAAAACTCGCGTGACAGTTTGCCAATGGCTGCAGTCTCAGCTCCCGTGATCCCCGACTCCACAATCCTCTCAATTTTAAGGTCGAAATAGAGGGCCGATTCGGTCATCTTTCTGATCTCGCCCAAGGGCAAGGATCGATAGGAGGAAGCCGGGAGGTTCACAACCTTCAACCGGACGATCTTGTCGGCAATATCGTTCCCCCCGATTCTGGACTCTATGATTCTCGGAATCTCATCCCCTTCGTAATTTGAGCAATCGATACTCTCAAGCTCGATCATGGGGCGAACCTTCAAGGGATGGAAAACCTCTTCCCCGGCCTGAAGGTCAACCTCCCAGAAACCTTTCTCCTGACCCAGCTCCCCGAAGGAGAGCCTCTCGGTCGAACCGGCATAATAGACCTTCTTCCGAACTTCAAAGCGGAGATGATAATGCCCCAGGGCAACGTAATCGAAACCCCGTCTGAAAAGGGAGTCGGGAATCTGTTGTTCCAGGATCTCTCCCATCTGGAATTCCTTCATTCCCGCTACGGCGCCGTGAATGGTCAGGATATTGTGACGGTATTTTTCATCCGGCCAGGCCCGGTCCATCTCCCTTTTGAGGTCCTCTTCGTCGAGACACTGAGGTATAGCGTGGATTTTCGCCTCCCCGATGACGATCTTCTCATACATGTTCCCATAGACCAAGTGCAAACCCTCTAATATTTCTAAAACCGAGAGGACGTTGCCAACGTATGGTTGCTTGGGGCTGTCGTGGTTGCCGGAGATGATGAGCACTGGGATTTCCTTTGTGGTCAGGCGCTGAAGCTCTCTGGCCGTAAACGCCAGAATCCTGTTGGTGGGGCGCACCTGGTGAAAGAGATCTCCGGCGTGGATGACGAAATCTGGTTTTATCTTCAGAATGGTATCGACCGCTCGGCTGAAGGCCAGACAGAAATCTTGCTCTCTCTGATTGACCCCGGAGGGGGTCACCTTGCGGGTGGGACCGGAGGCGCCCAGATGGGTATCTGCAATGTGGACGAAGCGCATCTTTTTTGATTTTAGAGAATCAAATATAAGATAATGGAAACAACCCAAGGAGACTATCAATTTTTTGCCGAAAGAGGTGGAGACAGGGACAGCGATTGTGAGACAACCCAAAGCGGGAGAGGGAAGTCGACTTTTTTTCAAAGACGGTGAGCAGGTTGAATTTGGAGGCCAGTTTGCTTAGCACCTAAAAGAGAGGCGGCGGAGCGCTAACCCCCCTCGGCAAAAGCCCCGCAAGGAGGCAAACCTGTCCCAGGGCTTAAACTAAACGCTTTATTCTCTTGACATATCGTCTACGGCGTTTATATTAGGGGTTTGGATTTTTGAGTAACCTTTCAGCCCGAGGCAGAGTGGGCCTTGCCGGCTCTGGCGGAAGAGCGGAAGAAAGATGAAGACTTACGTTCCCAAGCTCTCGGAGCATCAAAAGAAGTGGTACCTCTACGACGCCTCTGACCAGATTCTGGGGCGCTTAGCCTCCGAGATCGCCAAAAAACTCCGGGGTAAGGATAACCCCCTTTTCACTCCCCACCTGGATATGGGGCATTACGTGATCGTGGTAAACGCCGAGAAGGTCAAGCTTTCCGGGCAGAAGAGCTCTAGCAAAGCTTATTATCATCACACCGGCTATCCCGGCGGTCTCCGGAAGATAAGCTTTGAGAAGATGATAAAGGAGAAACCGGAGAGGGTCATCGAACATGCAGTCAAGGGGATGCTGCCCCACAATCGGCTGGGTAGAAAGCTCTTGAAAAAGTTGCACGTCTATCGCGGCGGCGAGCATCCTCACGAAGCCCAGGAACCCGAAAGAGTTCAGTCAAACTAAATCCAGTCGATAGTTCCAAAGATGAATGAAGTAAAACCAGAAAGCAAGTCCAGGCCAATCTCCAGCGAAGCTGTGAGAGCCACCGGACGCCGGAAGACCGCGGTGGCGGCGGTGTCCCTCAGTCGCGGCGAGGGCGAGATCAAAGTAAACAACCGTCGCCTCAAGGAGTATTTCCGGCGGGACAGCCTGGTGACCCACGTCGTCGCCCCTCTGGAGGCGACCGGAATGATGGGCAAGGTCGACATCCGTTGCAGAGCTCATGGTGGAGGTATGTCCGGACAAGCCGGGGCCCTGAGGCTGGGAATCGCCCGAGCTCTGGCGAGATTCGAGGAGTCCAGTAGAAGAGTCCTCCGAAAGGAGGAGATGCTCACCAGGGACCCCCGAATGGTGGAACGGAAAAAATACGGAATGGTCAAGGCTCGCAAGAGATTCCAATTCTCCAAGAGATAAGTCTGAAATACACACACCCGGACACACCGCCGTGGGGTCCCGAGAAGTCGGAAGGCTCCCTGGGCTGGCGAGCAAAGCCGGGTGGAGGCACAAACCCCAAACTGAGTCTTTAAGTAATGATTACCGTCAGAGAGCTGCTCGAAGCCGGGGCCCACTTCGGCCACCAGACCCGCAGGTGGAACCCCAAGATGAAGAAATTCATTTTCACCGCCAGAAACGGCATCTACATCATCGACCTCCAGAAAACTCTCCTCTCCATTCAGATGGCCTGCGACAAGATCCGGGAGGTCCGGGCCGGGGGGGGGAGGGTCCTCTTCGTCGGGACCAAGAAACAGGCAAAGGAGGTCGTCAAGGAGGAGGCCGTCCGCTGCGGGATGTTCTACGTCACCGAGAGGTGGCTGGGAGGAACTCTCACCAACTTCCAGACCATCAAGCTCAATCTAAAGAGGCTCCAGGAGATCGAGAAGATGCGCCAGGATGGCACCTTCGAGCAGCTGACCAAAAAGGAGGTCCTCAGGTTAGAGAAGGAGTGGGCGAAGCTAGATAAGTTCTTGGGGGGCATCCGGGAGATGTACGCTCTTCCAGAGCTGGTCTATGTGGTCGATTGTAAAAAGGAGAGGATTGCGGTTGCGGAGGCCCGCAAGCTGAACATCCCGGTGGTTGCCATCATCGACACCAACTCCGATCCCGACCCCATTGACTACCCCATCGCCGCCAACGACGACGCCATCAAATCTATCGCGGTAATAACCACACAGATTGCGGAGGCGGTTCTGGAGGCGGGGAGACAAGCGAGCGAGGAGGAGATGAAGAAAGAGGCTGCGCCCCAAAAGGAAACAGAAGAAGTCACCGAGAAAAAGAGATAGAGACTGTCAGTGGACATGAACATAAGCGCAAGCCTAGTGAAGAAGCTCCGGGAGAAAACCCAAGCGGGAATGATGGACTGTAAAAAAGCTCTCCAAGAGAGCGGGGGGGATATGGAGAAATCCGTCGATCACCTCCGCAAACAGGGAATTGCCAAAGCTGCCGCAAAATCCCAACGTACCACCCGGGAGGGGTTGATAGCCGCGAAAGTCTCTCCGGACAAACGCTCCGGAGTCATCCTGGAGCTCAATTGTGAGACCGACTTCGTCGCCCGAACCGATGATTTCAAGGCCTTGACCCAGCGTCTTCTAAAGAGGGCGGAAGCTCTCTTCTCCGACGGGGGACAGGCCGCACTCGAACGGATGCGGAAAGATGAAAGTGTCACTGAACAGATAAGCAATGTCGTCGCCAAGCTGGGGGAAAACATCAATCTTTCCCGCCTCTCCGCCTTGAAGCTCGCTTCAGGGACCGAAGGAAAAGTCGGGGTTTACATCCACCCCGGAGACAAATTGGGGGTTCTGGTGGTGATGGCGGGAGACCACGGCACCAAAGAGGAGGATTTCAGCCTCCTTCTCAAGGACATGAGCATGCAGGTGGCCGCCGCTAATCCCAGCGTCATCGAGCGCCAAGAGCTGCCCCCGGAGGACCTCCGGAGGGAACGGGAGATATATCGCCAGCAAGCCAAAGGCGAGGGCAAACCGGAAAAGATCATCGAGCGCATCGTAAACGGCAGACTGGAGAAGTACTACCAAGACACTTGCCTCTTGGAGCAATCTTTCATAAAAGACCAAGACAAGACCGTCGGGGAGCTAATAGACGAGACCGCCCGAAAGTTGGGCGGGGAAATAAAGGTCCAGGGTTTCCTGCGCTTTCGCCTGGGGGAGAGCGCCGAGTAAATGGTTCCCTACGAAAGAATCCTTCTGAAACTCTCCGGTGAGGCTCTGCTGGGGAAAAAGGAGTTCGGGCTCGATTTCGAGGCCGCCGACAGAGTCAGTCGCGAAATAGGGGAGGCCAAAGATTTGGGAGTTGAGGTCGCCCTGGTGGTGGGAGGTGGAAACATCTTTCGAGGCCTTGCCGCCACCAGGAAGGGCATGGATCGGGTCAGCGCCGACAACATCGGGATACTGGCCACCCTCATTAATGCCTTGGCCCTGCAAACTCACTTAGAGGAGCTGGGATATCACACCCGGGTCATGACCGCCATCCAGGTGGAGGCCATGGCCGAGCCCTACATCCGCAGGCGAGCCATCCGACACCTCCAGAAGGGTAGAATCGTGATCTTAGCGGCCGGGACCGGCAGTCCCTTCTTCTCCACCGACACCGCCGCGGCCTTGAGAGCCGCAGAAATCGGAGCCGAGATCATCCTCAAGGCCACCAAGGTGGACGGTGTCTACAGCGCCGATCCGGTGCTTCACAAGGATGCGATCCTCTATGACAAGTTGACCCATCTGGAGGTCCTAGAAAAGAGACTGAAAATCATGGACGCCACCGCCGCCTCCCTGTGCATGGACAATAACATCCCCATAATCGTCTTCAACCTGCAAAAGAGGGGAAACCTCAAGAAAGTGGTTCAGGGCGAGAAGATCGGCACCTTGGTGGCATAAGAATCTTCCAGGAGAGATCATGATAGTAAAAGAGCTCGAAAGAGAGGTCCGGGAGCGCATGGGGAAGGCGGTGGAGGCCACCCGCAAGGAGCTTTCCAGCATCAGGATGGGGAAGGCGACTCCCTCGCTCCTGGATGGAATTCGGGTGGAATGTTACGACAGCACCATGCCGCTGTCGCAGGTCGCCAACCTCTCGGCACCGGAGGCCAGGCTTCTGGTGGTTCAGCCCTGGGATAAAACCCTCCTCCCTGACATAGTCAAAGCCATCCAGAGATCTGATTTGGGTTTGAATCCGCAGTCCGACAACAACGTCATCCGCATACCGATCCCCCCTCTCACCGAGGAGCGCAGGATAGATACAGTGAAACTGATCAGGAAATTGGCCGAAGAGGGGAGAATAGGGGTCCGGAATATCCGTCGGGACGCCAATGAGGAACTGAAACGAAGGGAGAAGAAAGGGGAGATCGGGGAGGACGATTCTCGCAAGAGCCAGGAGGAGGTTCAGAAGATAACCGACCAGTACATCGGAGAGATCGAGGAGCTGATTGAGAACAAAGAGAAAGAGGTCATGGAGGTCTAGTTCAACGCCGGGGGATCTCCGCAGGAGAGTCTCTGTGAACTGGACCCCTCTAGATCGGAGGGGATTTTAGTTGCTCGCGGCCAAGGTGAAACAGAAAACCGCCTTGAAGGAGAGACTCATAAGATACGGAAAGTTGCCGGTCCACATCGCCATCATCATGGACGGCAACGGGCGCTGGGCCAAGAAAAGGGGTCTGCCGCGAATGGCCGGGCACCGCGCCGGGGTGAAGACCGTGAAAAAAATCGTCCGCGCCGCCGGGGATCTGGGAATCAAATACCTCACCTTATTCACCTTCTCAAAGGAAAACTGGAGAAGACCCAAATCCGAGGTGGGCTCCCTGATGAGGCTTCTGTACGAAACTACAAAAAGGGAGATGGGGGAGCTAAACGAAAACAACGTTCGCCTGATAACCACCGGCAAGGTGGAGGAGCTGTCCGCGAAACAGAGGCAGATTCTGAAGGAGGCCAAGGCTGTAACCGCCGACAACACCGGCCTGACTCTGAACCTGGCCTTGAATTACGGAGGCAGAGACGAGATTCTGGAGGCGGTGAAAAAAATCGCCCAGGACTGCAAGAAGGGGAGGCTCAAATCCTCGGAGATAGACGAAGCGGTCTTCTCCCGCTACCTCTTCACGAAGGATCTGCCCGACCCGGATCTTTTGGTTCGCACCTCGGGAGAGATGCGTCTCTCCAATTTCCTCCTTTGGCAGACCTCTTATACCGAGCTATACATTACTGAAGTTCTGTGGCCGGACTTCACCGAAGAGGATTTCTATTCGGCGATATGGGATTATCTGAATCGGGAGAGACGATTCGGACGGATCAATTCCGGATAACCCTGAAAGCTACTCCGATTTCCTTATGGAAAGGAATCTGAAACTCCGTATCTACGTTGCCCTGGTGTGGGTACCGCTTCTCCTTCTGATTTCGTATGTTGGAGGGATTCTCCTCTTAGTTTTCGTTCTCGCTGCGACTTATCTGGGCCTTTTGGAATTCTCACGCCTGGCCGAGAGCCGGGGCCTGAGAGCCAGTCTCCCCTACATGGCGATTCTGGGAGCAGCGCTCATCTTGTCGGTCTACTTCCGAGCTTACGAGTTCCTCTTCTTCGTGCTCGCACTTGCAACCATCGTTTTGTGCCTTACGCACCTCTATCGTGGGGAGATATCCGACCTTTTCCCCAACCTGGGTCTTAACCTCTTCGGACTTCTCTATATCGCCGGGCTCTTCTCCTATTTTGTTGCTGTCAGAAACATCTCCAATCTGGAGGGATGGAAAAACCCCTCCGGCGCTGGCTGGCTGATCTTCACCCTGGCGGTCATCTGGATCGATGACACTTTCGCCTACTTCGTGGGAAAATGGTGGGGCAAGCGGCCGTTGAGCTCCAAGGTCAGCCCCAACAAGACCGTTGAGGGAGCGATTGCTGGAGCGGTTGGAGCCCTCCTGGGGGGATTATTGGCGAGGTCGCTTTTCCTGGGAACAGTTTCAAGCATCCACATAGTTCTCCTCTCTCTTCTGATTTTCGCCGCCGGGCTCTTCGGGGATCTGGTGGAATCGCTTTTGAAGCGGGCCTGTTACCTGAAGGACGCCTCCGAGATAATCCCCGGGCACGGGGGGGTGCTGGACCGTTTCGACAGCCTCCTTTTCGCCCTGCCGGTGGTCTACTACTATCTGCGGGTCTTCCTTCCCGCCTGAGCGCGGAAGAGCCTCAGGCCGATATTGATTTGAAATCCAGTTTTCACTATCTTGGGGGGGATTTTGTCGGGTGCACGGATTTGATCACCTTTGAGGACTGTTTATCCCTTTCAGTTCTGGGTTGCAGAAGTTGAGTGCCGTTTCTCTGAACCGAGGCAGCTGTTTCCGGGGTGTGACTTCGAACCGAGGAGCTTTCTGTGGGACGTTGAGAGGCCTTGGCACCACAGACGCGGTTGTACCGAAGAAGAGCCCCGAGTGAAAGCGCTGAATTCAGTCCCAGCTCCCGATCTGGAATTCGCCAGCGTCTGACTGCGAGGCAGTCGAGGACGGCAGATTTTCGAGGTAGAACATGGAGAATATCCCTCTGGAGACCATGAAAACCGTGGCCCTGGCCCTAGCCTGGACGGCGGGGTCATTTCTGATCCTGAGGCTTATCCTCAGATTCGCTTCCAAGCATAAAGCCTTCGTGAAAGCCAGGACCGCTGCCAACATCGCCGTTTTTTTGCTTGTGATTTTGATCTTTTTGTGGCGGATGGGGCTTCCAGCCTATAACGCCTTTAACCAGATTCTGACCGCGCTTGTCCTTCTGGTGGCCGCCTACGTGGGGGTGGTGATGGGTGAGTATTTCCTTTTCGACTTCGTCCTCTCCCGGAGACAGGAATTCCCCCCCTCCAAGCTCCTGCGCGACGTCTCCAGGATGGCAGTCCTGCTTTTGATCCTCTTTTTGGTAGTCTCCGGAGTGTTCAAGCTAGACCTGACCACCATTCTGGTTTCTTCGGCGGTCTTCTCGGCGGTGATCGGCCTGGCATTGCAGGATATTCTGGGGAATGTCATCTCCGGAGTGGCTCTGCACATTGAGAGACCTTTCAGGGTGGGAGACTGGGTGGAGGTCGCCGACCAGAAGGGGGAGGTGGTGGAAATGAGCTGGAGGGCGACCAGGATTCGCACCCTGGAGAACAACTACGTGGTCATCCCGAATTCCAACATCGCCAAGGACAGGATCATAAACTACAAGGCCCCCTCCCCGGTTGTGGCTCTGTATCTTCGGGTTGGGACTAGCTACGAAGCCCCACCCCATAAGGTGAAGAAAGCCATCTTAGAGATTGCTGATCAGACTCCAGGAGTGTTAAAAGACCCTGCCCCTCACATGCGCACTATCGACTATGGGGATTTCGCCATCGAATACGAGCTCAAGTTCTGGATAGACGAATACGAGCGCCATCCCCTAATCCAGGACGATCTCAAAAGCCGCATCTGGTATCAGTTCAAGCGCATGGGGATCGAAATCCCCTTCCCCATCAGGACCCTGCGCTTCATGGAGAGGGTGAGGCAAAAGGAAGCCGAGAGAGCTCAGAACCTGTGGCAGGAGATCCTCCAGGTTCTCAAGAAGTGTGAGATCTTCGCGCCCCTCTCCGAAGAACAACTGGTGATCCTTTCGAGAAACGCCAAGCTTCTCCCCTTCGGCACCGGTGAGTTCCTCATCGTGCAGGGAGAGGCGGGGGACTCTCTTTTCATAGTAGACCGGGGAAGAGTGGAGATCTCGATTTTAGGAGCCGACGGCTCCAAGATCGCGCTGGCGGAGCTCGGTTCCGGGGAGAGCTTCGGAGAGGTGTCACTTCTCACCGGAGAGGAGAGATCTGCCACCGTGAAGGCGCTGGAGGACACCGAGGCCGTTGTCGTCACCAAGGAGGACCTGCAGGGGATCATGAAGGAGACCCCCTCCTTGGCCGAAAGCTTAAGCCTCCAATTGGAAAAACGTCTGCGGGAGATGGAGGAGAAGAGAGTCGAGGATAAGAGGGAGTGGGAGGAGAAGACAGAAATCAAGGAGGCTTCGGTCAAGTGGTTGCGGAAGATAAGAAAATTCTTCGATCTGTAATCGTCGCGGTCGCCCTGACGTTACCCCTCTGGAGTTGCAGCTCCCGCAAACCCAACTTAGACCGTTGGCAGGATCACGGCACCATCCGTCTGGGAAGCCAGGGCAAAAAGCTCGGTTTTATGAAGATGTCCTCCGAAATCGACAGGCTTCTGGGAACTCCATATAAATGGGGTGGAAACACTTCTGAGGGACTAGACTGTTCCGGGTTGGTCTGCCTGGTTTACCAGAGGAGCTTCGGGGTTAAGCTCCCTGATAGCTCCGAAAAGCTCTATCGGATCGGGAGGCCAACCGACAGACCTGGCCTCTCCTACGGTGACCTGGTGTTCTTTGCCACCTCGGGTTTTAGAGTGAGCCACGTCGGGATCTATCTAGATTCCGGAGAGTTCGTGCACGTCTCCAAATCCCTTGGCACCATTATCTCCGACCTAGAGGATGACTATTATCGTAGAAGATATAGAGGGGGACGGAGGCTCGTTCAGTGACGAAACTTTAAAGGGGCTTCGCCGTTTAACCCATTAAGATATGAAAGAGACGCTGCAGACGAAGTTGACGAACCTCCCCCAGGGTCCGGGAGTCTATCTGATGAAAGACTCCCGCGGGAGGATTCTATACGTCGGCAAGGCCAAGATACTGAAAAACCGGGTGAGGTCGTATTTCTCCCAAAAGGGATCCTTCGGGCAGGAATCACGCCAGCGCGATCTGAAGACTGACGTTCTCTTGTCAAAGATCTCCGATTTCGAGGTCTTGGTCACCGACAGCGAGATGGAGGCTTTGATCTTGGAGAACAATCTCATCAAGGAGCACCGTCCCCGCTACAACGTCAACCTGAAAGATGACAAAAGATATCCCTATCTGAAAATCACGAATGAGGCTTTTCCTCGACTTTTAGTGACCAGGGTCTTAAAGAAGGATGGCGGCAGATATTTCGGGCCTTACACCGAGGTGAAACTGATGCGCCAGACCCTGAGGTTGATCCGGCAGATCTTTCCGCTGCGTACCTGTGGCCTCAAGCTCCCCTCCAGAAGGAAAAATCGGGTCTGTCTGAACTACCACATCGGACGTTGTTTCGGTCCGTGTGAGGGTTTTATCTCCCGAGAGGAATACAGTCAAATCGCCCTTGGGGTCGGACGGTTTCTCGCCGGTCGTAAGGTGGAGCTCTTGAAAGAACTCCGTTCCCGAATGAAGAGCCTGGCGGAGGCGGAGGAGTATGAGACCGCCGCCAGAGTTCGTGACCAACTGCAGAACTTAGAGGGATTGATCGCCCGCCAGAGAGTGTTGAACCCCGACATGGCCGACCGCGACCTCATCGCCTTCAGCCGGGAGGGCACCGACGCCTGCTGTGCGACCATGCAGGTGCGAGAGGGGGTCTTAATCGGCAGACAGCACTTCTACCTGGTGGCCTCGGAAACCTCCGAGGACGGGGAACTGCTCAAGACCTTCCTGATGCGCTTTTACAACACCGCCGAGGCCATCCCTCCGCAGATTCTGCTCCCCTCCAAGCCCAAGGACGAAGCTCTGGTGCGCGGGTATCTCTCTTCTAAGGCTGAGTCTAGAGTAGAACTCACTGTACCTCGAAAAGGTGACAAGGCGCGCCTGTTGGATCTGGCCTCTCAGAACGCCAGCCTGCTCCTGGAGGAGTTGCTGCTCCAGAAGAGTAAGATGAAGAAAAGCCTGCCGCGCTCAATCCATTCCTTGAAAAGAGATTTGTATCTGAAAAATCCCCCCCGCCGCTTGGCGGCCTTCGACATCTCCAATTTGGGGTCCAACGGAGCTGTCGGTGCTCTGGTCATCTTCCAGGACGGCAAACCGCGGAAGGGGGAGTACCGGCATTTCAGAATAAGAACCGTGGAGGGTCAAAACGACTACGCCATGATGGCGGAGGTGGTGGAGCGGTATTTCCGTCACCTGATCGAGGAGAAGGGGAAGTTCCCGGATCTGGTTGTCATCGATGGAGGCAAGGGACAGTTAACCTCTGCCCTGCGAGCCCTAAAAAACCTCAAAGTAGAAAATGTCGACATGCTCGCCTTAGCCAAGAGATTAGACGAGGTCTTCCTGCCCGGCAGAAGAGAACCGTTGATGATTCCAAAGACCTCCTCCTCCATCAAGCTTCTTCAGATGGTCCGGGATGAGGCTCATCGTTTCGCGATAGCCTACCACCGGAAATTGAGAAAGAAGGAGAGCTTCAAATCGGAGCTGGAGGCGATAAAGGGAGTCGGCGAGAAAAGAAGGCTGGATCTATTGGCGAAGTTCGGTTCCGTTGAGAGGATAAGAAAGGCAAAGCTTTCGGAACTCCTGGAGACGCCGGGCATCCCCGCCAAGGTGGCAGGAACGGTCTACGGCCATTTTCATCCGGAGGGGGAGTAGGTGCTGATAAAGGTCTTCGAGGTCGGACCGTATCTGTCGAACTGTTACATAGTGGGAGATGAAGCCACCCAGGTCGGAATGATCCTTGACCCCGGCTTCGAGGCGCAGACCATCCAGTCGGGAATCCGGTCTCTAAACCTGAAAATCGAGAGGATCGTTCTCACCCACGGACACCTGGATCACATCGGAGCGGTGGGGGAGTTGAAGTCCAAGACTGGAGCCGAACTTCTCATCCACCGCGGAGATGCCCGGATGTTGACAGACCCCCGAGAGAATCTCTCCGCCTTCAGCGGCGAGAACATAAAAGCGCCGAGGGCCGACAGATTGCTTGAGGACGGAGAGGAGATATCGCTCGGCAATCTGGAGTTTCAAATCCTTCACACCCCGGGGCATTCTCCAGGGGGGATCTGTCTTAAGTCGGATAAGATTGTCTTCACCGGCGACACCCTCTTCGCCGGCTCCATCGGTCGCACCGATTTCCCGGGTAGCGACTATGATACCCTGATGAGATCGATTAGAGAGAAGCTTATGGTCCTTCCCGACGACACCACAATCTATCCCGGACACGGGCCGAAATCGACCATCGGGCAGGAGAGGAAATTCAATCCCTTCGTGCTGGAGGCTCTGCGGCAGTGACTGTGGATTTGATCGATTATCACATTCATCCCGGATACTCCCTGGATGCCACCGGCAGCATTGAAGAGTTCTGTCAGGAGGCACTGAAGAGAGGATTGAAGGAGATCTGTTTCACCACCCATTTCGACACCGACCCTCTGAGAAGAAGAATCGACCCCTTCATGATTGTTGACGGTCGGCAGGTGCCGCTGGAGGAGGGACTGCCCAGCTATATGCAGGAGGTTAAAGGGGCCCGGAGAAGATATGAGGAGAGGGGACTTCTGGTGAGGTTAGGTCTGGAAGTCGACTACGCTCCCCACTTCGAAGATCAGTTGCGCGAAACCCTGTCTGGAATCGAGGTCGATTTCCTTCTCGGCTCAATCCACTGTTTGGAGGGGGTTGCCTTCACCGACCGCAGGGAATACGAGAGATGTTTCCAGAGAAAAAGCGTCAGGGAGATGTGCAAAAGCTATTTCGAGAATATGACCTCACTGGTGAAATCAGATCTTTTCGATTGCGTCGCCCATCTCGACGGTTACAAGAAATACGGGTTTACCTATTACGGGAAGAAGATCTTCACTGCCCATCGCGACTATATCGAACCGGTTTTAGAGCTCATGCGCTACCACGATCTGGGAACGGAGGTGAACACCGGTTCCCTCCGCCGGGGATTCAAAGATTTCTATCCCTCGAATGAGATTCTGGAGCTGATCAAGGAGTACGGGGTGAAGGTCGCCGTCTTAGGCTCGGATGCACACCACCCGGAGGAGGTCGGCTACGAAATCAAAAGGGCCCTCGAGTCGCTGGCGCCTCTGGGATTGGAGTTAACCTTACCGGCCACGGTCATGGCTGAGAGAGGGTAGTTTCGTAACGATGTACAGTCTCGAGCAAATCGCCATAATGGTTCCCGGCTTTCTCTTCGCCATCACCGTCCACGAGTTCTCTCACGGTTACATAGCTTACCGTAGTGGAGACCCCACCGCCAAGATGATGGGGCGGCTTTCCCTCAACCCCCTGGTTCATCTGGACATCCTCGGTTCGATAATGCTGGTCTTCGTTGGTTTCGGCTGGGCCCGCCCGGTGCCGGTCAATCCCTACAACCTTCGCGATCCCAAAAGGGACATGATCTGGGTATCCTTCGCCGGACCTCTTGCCAACCTGCTCTCTGCATTCTTCTTCGGTCTGGTCTTGCGTGTCTATCTTGGCACCGGCGGCGGCCTGGATTTCCAGACACCGTTTGTAGGAGTGTTTCTGCGGATGTTGATATTTGCAGTTCAGATCAACATCATCCTGGCGGTATTCAACATGCTTCCGATTCCGCCTCTGGACGGCTCCAAGATCCTCTTCGGGCTCCTGCCTCCCCAGGAGGAGAGATTCTACTATCGGCTGGAGCGTTACGGTCCGCTGGTCCTGGTGGGGATAATCATGGGCGGATATGTGTTCGGAGTTAATATCTTTGCCTACATATTCATTCCCTTTGTGAGGCTTTTCGGCTACCTTTTCACGGGATTGCCATTGTAACGTTCACATCTCAATAGCGCCATAACTTTGGAACCGGCTATCATCCAATCACAAACCTGCTCGGAGAAAGTGTGGTCCGGTTTAAAGCGGCGGCATTTGTGTATTACGGCCTGGGCATTAGCGTTGTTAGTGATCTTCGCCTCCTGCGCCCCCAGGAGAATCATAAAACCGCCTCCGAAGGTCAAAACCCCTGGGGAAGTGGTTGCTCTCCTTGCGACCCAGGAAGCACACCTCCACACTTACGCCGGGGACATAGAGGTAGATTTTCACAGCGAAAAGATGAACCTCTCTTTCGGTATGGAGCTGTATTATCGTGAAGCCTCCGAGCTTGCCTTCACGCTCGAGATGATTCTCGGGATTGATGTAGCCAAAGGAGTTCTCCGTAACGACACCGTTAAGGTCTTTTCTCCGTTCAGGAATTCATATTTCGAGCAAAAGCTACAGGAGGGGAGGTTTGTGGAATTCGGCCAGCAGAGATTTGACCTTGTAAGCACCATTGAGTTCTCAATCGGGAAATTCGGGTTCGACCGAGACAACCCCAAATTCGTCGGCAGGCAACAGGGTTTCTATCTGTACGAGGTGGCGGATACCATCTGGGATAAGCAGTTCTGGGTAAACCCCGCCACTGTTACTGTGGCCAAATGCCACTGGCGACATCGAGATCAGTTTTACGATCTCTGGATCAGTTACTACGATTTCCGCAAAATGGATGATCGCTGGCGTCCTAAGATAATCACGCTGCTCTGCCCGGCCAAGGGCTTCAGAATCAGGGTAAAGCTGCATCAAGAGAAGATCAACGTAGAGATTCCTGACAGGTTCTTTCAACTTCGAATCCCCGAAGATGCCCGATGGATTGAACCGCCCTCAGGAGGAACATCCCTGCTGAGATGAGGACTTCTGCAGCTACACCTCACTATAGCCTCTGCTATCTGGCGGTCATAGTATTTGCACTCCTCCCACTGAAACTCGCATGTTCGTGGCAACAACAGGTGGCATATCAAATGAATCTCCTCCTTGACACCGAGA
>LIZU01000008.1 GCA_001302725.1 candidate division Zixibacteria bacterium DG_27 | reverse complement strand
ATTTCGTCAATCAATCCTATACCGGAGTAGCGACATTTAACCTATTAGATTATCAGGGCATACAGATACCTTTCAATTATCAGATCTGGATGTTCTTGGCCTTCGCTTTAGCCTTCGCCATCAAAGTCCCGATGTGGCCCCTGCATACCTGGTTGCCCGACGCCCACGTGGAGGCTCCAACCGCCGGGAGCGTTCTCTTGGCCGCAGTTCTATTGAAGATGGGCACTTACGGTTTCCTGAGATTCTGTTTCCCCCTCTTCCCGGAAGCGACCATTCACTTCATCCCGCTGTTCTCGATTGTTGCTATAATAGGCATAATATATGGAGCCTTCGTCGCCCTGGTACAGAAGGATGTCAAAAGCCTGGTGGCGTATTCTTCGGTTTCCCATCTCGGCTTCGTGATGTTGGGTCTTTTTGCTCTGAACATGCAGAGCTTGGAGGGTTCTATCCTTCAGATGCTGAGTCACGGCATATCGACCGGAGCGTTGTTCTTACTCGTGGGTATGCTATACGAACGTCGCCACACCCGTCTGATAAGCGACTTCGGAGGCATAAGCAGGGTGATGCCGGTCTTTGCGGCCTTCTTCATGATTGTGGCCCTCTCCTCAATTGGACTGCCGGGGACTAATGGTTTCGTGGGAGAATTCCTGATTCTTCTGGGGACCTTCCGCGAAAATTGGTTATACGCCGCTTTCGGAGCCACCGGCATAATTTTGGCAGCGGTATATATGTTGTGGATGTATCAGCGGGTGATGTTCGGGAAGGTGGACAAACCGGAAAATCAGAACTTGAAGGATCTGTCGCTCAGAGAAAAACTGATCCTGGTTCCGATAGTCATACTTATTTTCTGGATCGGAATATACCCCTCCACCTTTACAAGCAGAATGGAGGCCTCCGTCGCCAGTCTGATGGAGACCGTCAATGAGAAATACCGGGTCGAAGAGGTAACACCACAGGTGCAACCGGATAGGAATTTTCAGATTAATGAATCTGACTTGGAGACTCTGGCCCGCAGTTTTGATGAGCGCGAATTGTACTGAGGGCGACTATTATGAATAAGAAGGTCACCATATACACAAAGACCGGCTGTCCTTACTGCGTGGCCGCCAAGGAGGATCTGGACAGACGGAATATCCGTTTCGAGGAGATCAACGTTTACGAGAAACCGGAAGCCAAGAAGAAAGTGGTGGAGTTGGCCGGGAGACGTCTGGTCCCGGTGATCGTGGATGGTGACAATATAACGGTCGGATTTCAAGGCGGAGGTTGAGATTTCTGAGATGGCGGTCGCCGTCACGGAGGATCTAGCTTCCCCACAGGTGTAGCATGTCAATATCGATACCTTCGATTAACATAGGCGCCATCCTGCCGGAGATAATACTGACAGTCACCGCGTTTGTGATTATCTTCGTGGAGCTATTTACGCCCAAGAAGTGGAGCGTTAGCATTCCTATCATATGTTTTGTGGGCCTTCTGGTTGGCTTTTACGCCCTCGCCCGCCTCTGGGGAGAGACCGTCTTCGCCTTCGGCGAGAGCGTCACCTCCGACAACTTCGCGCTGTTCTTCAAGTTCATTTTCCTTCTGGGAGCCTTGCTGGTGACCTTGATCTCCGTCGATTACTTAAAAAGAGAGGGGATCTATCATGTAGAATACTTCTTTTTGATTCTGCTCTCCACCGTGGGGATGATGATTATGGCCTCCAGCATAGATTTGATCTCCATCTTTTTGGGTCTGGAGGTAATGTCGATAGCGCTTTATGTTCTGGCGGGCTTCAACCGGACCGATCCCCGTTCCAACGAGGCTTCCCTAAAATATTTCTTGATAGGAGCCTTCGCCAGCGGCTTTCTCCTCTACGGCATCGCCCTCATATATGGAAACTTCCAGACCACCAACCTCCGGGAGATATTCGTGCTCCTTTCGGGCGAATACTCCTTGTCGATCATCGGCCTGTTCGGTGTGGTTCTGGTCCTTATCGGATTCTTTTTCAAGATCGCCTTTGTTCCCTTCCACATGTGGGTGCCGGATGTGTATCAGGGCGCACCCACCTCCGCGACCGCCTTCATGTCGGCAGGTCCCAAGGCGGCCGGGTTTGCGGTGCTTTTGCGCACGGTTATATACGCTTTCGGTATCAGTTCACCGGAGCTGACGAGTCTTTTCTGGATCCTGGCGGTGGTCACTATGTCGGTGGGCAACATCGTAGCCATCGCCCAGAACAACCTCAAGAGGATGTTGGCTTACTCCAGCATCGCCCATGCCGGGTATGTCTTGGTGGCGGTGGTTGCCGGTGGTCCGGCGGGAACCTCGGCGGCGATGTTCTACCTTCTGGTCTATACCTTGATGAACGTCGGCGCCTTCAGCATCCTCATAGTCTTCGGCCAAAGAGGTGAGGACAACCTCAATTTCTCCGATTATGCCGGGCTGGCCAGTAAATATCCGCTGGGAGCTTTGGCGATGACGTTGTTTATGCTGTCGTTGGCGGGGATCCCTCCCACCGCCGGTTTCATGGGGAAGTTCTATGTCTTCTCCGCCGCGGTCTCGCAAGGTTATGTCACCCTGGCGGTGATCGGGGTCTTGAACAGCTTGATTTCGGTTTACTATTATATCCGTGTTGTGGTGGTGATGTACATGAGCGCCAAGCCGGCAGAGAAGTTCCACTTCACTTACTCCGTCCCCGCTATAATAGCTCTGATTATTGCTGCCTGGGGCACTCTCCAGCTGGGGATACTGCCGGAGCGGTGGCTATCGCTCGCCAAAGACTCGATCATCTCCTTTCTCCTGTAAATCCTCCACTATTCTCAGCAGCTGCCTTTGATTCACAGTCTGGCCTATTCGATGGATGAGGGATCTAGCTACATACTCCGCGTCAAGCGATTGAAGGGAAGAACATATCAAGAAACAGGGGACAGCAGACAGGAAATTCATAAGCAGTCATACACCGTCGGGAGGGGCTTGTCTGCCTCCGTTCTTCTTTGAGAGCGACACTAAATCAAAGCTTGCCAATTTTCCGGGAAGGTTTATATTATGTAGCCTTAGAGCACACTATTCCTGTCGGTTAAGCTTCACGATGGGCTTTTCCGATAAGGAGTCTGGCGTCAAGATACGACTGAGATGTTCGAAGAGCTTACAGACCGATTAGAGATCGTCTTCAAAAAGCTCCGGGGTCACGGGAAGCTGACGGAGAAAAACATCAAAGAGGCCTTAAAGGAGGTGCGGCGAGCCCTCCTGGAGGCGGATGTCAACTACAAAGTCGCCAGGGAGTTCATCGACGAGATCCAGGTCAAAGCGGTGGGAGAAGAGGTTCTGAAGAGCATTACCCCCGGACAACAGGTGATAAAGATTGTCCACGACCAGCTGATCGAACTTCTGGGGGGCAAGGCGACTCCGTTGAACCTCTCCGGCAGTCCCCCCGCCACTCTCATGCTCATAGGGCTTCAGGGCTCCGGAAAGACCACCCTGGCCGGCAAGTTGGCGAGATTCTGCCAGGGGAAAGGCAAAAGACCACTTCTGGTCGCCGCCGACACCTATCGTCCGGCCGCCATCGAGCAGTTAAAAATCCTGGGAGAGTCGATAGAGGCACCAGTCTATTGGGAAGAGCGGGATCCGGTCAAGATCTGCTTCAATGCTGTGGAGAAAGCCAGGGAGGAGTTCTTCGAGTGGGTGATTATCGACACCGCCGGGCGTTTGCAGATCGATGAGGGCCTGATGCAGGAGCTGACCGACATCAAATCTGCAATCTCCGCCAGCGAGACTCTCCTGGTCGCCGACGCCATGACCGGCCAGGAGGCCGTCAACGTCGCGGTGGAATTCAACGACCGCGTCGGCATAGACGGTGTGGCTTTGACCAAGCTGGACGGAGATGCCCGCGGGGGAGCGGCTCTATCCATACGTGCGACCGTGGGGAAGCCGATCAAGGTCGTCGGCGTCGGCGAGAAACTGGAGGCCTTGGAGTTTTTCCATCCCGATAGGATGGCTTCTCGAATCCTGGGCCTGGGGGATGTGGTCACCCTGGTGGAAAAAGCTCAGCAAGCTGTGGACTTAAGAGAGGCTGAGAAGTTAGAAAAAAAGCTCCGGAAAGAGGAATTCACCCTGGAGGATTTCTACGAACAGCTGCAGCAACTGAAAAAGATGGGACCACTGGAGTCCTTGTTGGAGATGCTTCCCGGCGTTGGCACCAAGGCTCTAAGAGGGCTGAAGGTCGACGATGAGGCCATGGTGAAGATTGAAGCCGTAATAAACTCCATGACTACCGAGGAGAGGCGACATCCCCATCTCATTGATGGCAGCCGTCGCCGCCGGATCGCCCGGGGATCAGGCTCCAGCATTCAGGAGGTCAACGGCCTTCTGAAACAATTCTTTGCGATGCAAAAGATGATAAGAACCCTGACCAAGGGGAAGTTGAAGGGAATTCCGAAAGGGATGTTGCCCTTTTAGAAACAATCTAATTGAAACAGATTTCGGAGGTAGGTTTGGCAGTTAGGATCAGACTTCGCAGAATGGGTGCCAAGAAAAGGCCCTTCTACCGCTTTGTGGCCGCCGATTCCAGAAGCCCCCGCGACGGACGCTTCCTTGAAAACTTAGGCTGGTATAACCCCATATTGAAACCCGCCGAGGTGCACCTCAAGGAGGAGAAAATCTACGAGTGGCTTAAAGAGGGAGCACTACCGACCGAGACCGTTGCCTCTTTGTTCAGACAGGTGGGGCTCTGGAAGAAATGGGAATTGATGAAGAAGGGAGAAGACGTCTCCGGTCTGACAATCACCACCCAGATCAAAGAGCGGTCCAAGAAAAAGAAGAAAGGCAAGAAGGCCCCGGAAGTCAAAGCAGAGGCCGAAGAGCCTGCGGAAGCTGAAGCGGCCAAAGAGAAACCCCCAGAGAAGTGAGATATTGAAGGGTTGCTCTGGACGGTAAGCTCATAACCATCGGCAGAATCACCCGCCTTCGAGGGCTAAAGGGGGAAGTGGTGGTGATCTCCTCGACGGGAGAGTATTCCATTTTTGAGAAAATTGCCAAGGTGAAGATCTCAGGAGGCAAGGTTGAACAGACGCTCAGAATCGAAAGAAAGGTAACGTTGAAAAACCGGATGGCTCTGAAGTTCGAGGGGATAGACACTGCCGAGGAAGCCTCGCAACTTGTGGGGCATGAGTTGGCGATAGAAGAAAAAGACCTCCCGGGTCTGCCGGGGGAGCATTTCTACTGTTATGAGTTGATAGGACTGAAGGTGGTCGACACCAGTGGGGAGGTCATCGGGGAGATAGTCGAGGTCTTGGAGAATCCCGCCAACGACATCTTCGTTGTCAGATCCTCGCAGAAAGAGGAGATACTGATTCCGGCAACAAAAGAGGTGGTCCGAAGGATCGACCTGGAGAGAGGCCTTATTGAGATAAAACTCATCCCAGGCCTTTTGGACTGAGCCTGACGACATGCAAATCGACGTTTTGACAATCTTTCCCAAGATCTTCGAGCAACCGCTGGGCGAGAGCCTGCTGGGTAAGGCTCAGAAGAGGGGACTGGTGAAGATCAACATTATCGACCTCCGAGACTTCGCCGGGGATAAACACAAGACCGTAGACGACCGCCCCTTCGGGGGGGGAGCGGGGATGGTGCTCCAGGTGGAACCGCTCGACCGGGCTTTAGGCTCCATAACTGAGAAAAGCCCAAATCCTCACATAATCTTAACGGAGGCCTCCGGGAACCGGTTTGACCAAAAGCTGGTGAAGGAGCTCTCTGGGAAAGAACATCTGGTGATCATTTGCGGCCGGTACAAGGGCGTCGATGAACGGATCAAGCACCTCTACGAAATTCAAGAGATCTCTCTGGGTGATTTTGTCCTCTCCGGAGGGGAATTTGCCGCCCTGGTGATAATCGATGCGGTGGTGCGGCTCCTCCCCGGGGTCATCGGTAAACTTGAGTCCGCGGAGACCGATTCCTTCCACAGCGGGCTTCTGAGCTATCCCCAATATACCCGTCCCGCCGAATACAAAGGGTTGAAAGTCCCGGAGGTGCTCCTCTCCGGGGATCATCAAGAGATAAAGAGGTGGAGAAGAGGGATCTCGCTTGAAAGAACCAAAAAGCATCGCCCCGACCTTCTGGGAGGGGGAGACTGCGAGTAAAACCCCTTCGGTTCCCTATTGACAAACTACGGAGGTTCCCATTTCTTGAGCGCTGGAGGAAGAACGCGATGTCGATGGTGGCACAAATCGAGAGCAAATATCTGAAGAAAAAGATCCCCAACTTTGGGCCGGGTGATACCGTTAGGGTGCATGTGAAGATTCGGGAGGGGGACAAAACTCGCACCCAGATTTTCACCGGCACCGTCATTGCTCGCTCCGGTTCCGGCCTGGGAGAAACCTTCACCGTCAGAAAGGTGACCTCCGGCATCGGCGTGGAGAGGATCTTCCCGCTGTACTCCCCCAATCTGTCCAAGATAGAGCGGGTGCGGGAGGGTCGGGTGCGGCGGGCCAAACTTTACTATCTGCGAGGATTGACCGGCAAATCGGCTCGTATCGCAGAAAAGAAAAAGTCGACGAAGAAGTAGGGGTTCTGATCTGCCGAAGTCGAACTCAAAACCGCCGCCTCTGTGGAAGCTGGAGAGAGGTCTCTATCGATCGGGAGTGAAGCTCATCTGCGGGGTGGACGAGGCTGGGCGGGGTCCCTTGGCCGGACCGGTGGTGGCCGCTGCGGTGATTTTCCCCGGCGGCGTATTCGTAGGCGGCGTCGACGATTCCAAGAAGCTTTCTCCCAAAAAGAGGCATCTTGTTTGCGGAAGCATCCTGCGAAGCTCCCTGGAGGTGGGAGTCGGCATTGTCGGTCCGGACTATATCGACCAACACAACATTCTTCAAGCCTCCCTTGAAGCGATGAGATTGGCCGTGGAGAGCTTGACCGTCAATCCCAGGCTGATTCTTGTAGATGGTAATCGCTCCATTCCCAATACTGATCTGCCGCAGAGGACAGTTATCTCCGGCGACCGCAAGTGCCATGCCATCGCCTCTGCCTCCATCGTCGCCAAGGTAACCAGAGACCTCCTCATGATGGAATTGCATCGCTTCTATCCTCAATATGATTTCGTCAACAACAAGGGCTATCCCACCCCCGCCCATGCGGAGGGTCTAAGGAGCTTCGGTCCCTGCCCCATCCACCGGAAGTCCTTCAAATTTCATCGTACCAGATTAACCGACTGGCCCTGAGAGCTTTTTTTCAGCCTAATGCCGGTTTGATCGAGAAAAAGGGGAAAGCGAATGGGAAATAGAAGATAGGAAATAGGTTATAGGGAGCAGTGCAATAAGCAAATTCCAGGCACAAAGTGAGTGGGGGCAGGCCATTTACTCTTCACTATTCACCATTAGCCATTAACTGCTCCCTACTCGCCACTCACCGCAAATAAGCTTTCAGGGGATTGACCTTACCCATCTGGGAGTTATATTAAAAGGGAGGGTTAGCTGGTTGGGCACCGGGGATTCTTGGAGAGATTATGATATGGATACGAATCGTGCCAAATATGTTTTAGCTTTGAGGCACTATGCCGAAGTTGGTCCCAAGACCTTTCAGATGTTGACCCTGCGCTTCGGTGCTACCGAGAACATTCTAAAGGCCGGAATCGAGGAGCTCACCTCTCTCCCCAGGATAGGGCAAAAGAAAGCTCAGAAAATCCTGGAAGTCCAAAGCCGCCTTGAGGAAGCGGAGGAAATCCTTCAGCAAATGGCAGGCCAGGGAATCAACGTCACCACGGTTCTGGACGAAGGTTATCCTGATTGCCTGATGCAGCTGGCTGACCCCCCTCCCCTTTTCTATTTCAAGGGCAAATTTGAACGGCAGACGAGACCTCGGGTGGCGGTGGTGGGGACTACCGAAGCCTCTCAGGAGGGTTTGCGCTACGCCGTGGATATCGCCGGCAGACTCTCCGAATTAGGGGTTACGGTTGTCTCCGGGCTGGCCCGGGGAATTGACACCGCCGCCCACCTGGGAAGCTTAAACTCCAACGGGAGAACCTATGCTGTCTTAGGATCGGGATTTGATAAAATCTATCCTCCAGAGAACATCCGGCTCTCCGAGCTGGTGGCAGAGAATGGAGTGCTATTGACCGAATTTTTGCCGGGCACGCCGGTCTCCGTCGGCGGCCTTATGTCCAGAAATCGGATCGTGGTGGGGTTTTCCCAGGCGGTAATTGTAGTGGAAACAAAGGATGAGAATAGAGACAAAAGCGGCAGCATGGACGCGGTGAACAGAGCTCACCAACAGGGGAAGCCGGTCTACATCTTGGACCCGGAGCGGAGGCTAACCCCTGAAGATCAACGGCAATTGAACGCTCAGACGATAAATGGAGTGGGAGAAATAGACACCATTGTGCGATATCTTGTGTAGAAAAGAGGCCATAAAGCGATGGAAGAGACAGAAAAGACCGCCCGCCTGAAGAAGTTGGTCGACTTCGTGAGCGAGCAACTCACCTCCGGGGTGATACCCAAATCGACGGCACTGAAGCTGGTGGAGGCGGCCAGGGAAAAGGCAGAGAGGATTGTTCCTGAGGATATGGAGCTCTACGATCTCATTTACGGAAACCGCTTCAAGAGACTGATAGAGCAATTCATCCTGGAATAGCTTTTTTGCCGACCCCGGTTAGATCAAATTTCTCATATGGTGAATTTGGACTATTGCCCCGAAGATACAATCGCGGCGATTTCAACTCCGCCCGGCGAGGGAGGAATAGCCATCGTCCGCATAAGCGGGAAAGAGGCTTTGAAGGTCGCCGCCAGAGTCTTCAGAGGCAAGGTCTCCCCGGCGAAGGCCAAATCCCACACCGTTCACCTCGGAAGAATCGTCCACCCCGACAGTGGAGGAAAGATCGATGAGGTCCTGCTCACGGTGATGCGCTCCCCCAAAACTTACACCGGCGAGGAGGTAGTCGAGATCAACTGCCACGGAGGACTTTTAGTCTCTCAAAAGGTTCTGGAGGCAACCATCTGGGCCGGAGCCAGGCTTGCTCATCCCGGGGAGTTCACCTTGCGGGCCTTCGTGAACGGGAGGCTAGACCTCTCTCAGGCGGAGGCCGTTGCCGAGATTATCCGGGCCAAAAGCGATCTGGCCCTCAAGGCCGCTTTAGAGCAATTGGCGGGGGAGCTCTCCTCCAGAATCGGAGAGATGCGCGGGAAACTCATAGACCTTTTGGCGCAACTGGAGGCAGAGATAGATTTTCCGGAAGAGGAGATCGAGGAGATGGACGCCGCTCTATCCCTAAGGGCAATTGCGGCCCTGAAGGGGGAATGCGAGCGACTCCTGGACAGTTATGAGGTGGGACAGACTCTGAGGCACGGTTTCTCGGTTGTGATCGCCGGAAGGACGAATGTGGGCAAATCCTCGCTTCTGAATAAACTCCTGGAGAGCGAGCGGGCCATCGTCACTCCCCATCCGGGAACCACCAGGGACGTCATCAGCGAGTACTTGGACCTTTCCGGGCTGCCGGTCAGACTAATCGATACCGCGGGACTTCGGCCCTGCTCCGGAGAGATAGAGAATCTCGGGATTCTCAAAACCCGAGAGGAAATCGAAAAGGCAGATCTGGTTCTCCTCTTATTTGACGCCTCCGAGAAACCTAACGAAGAGGATAAGGAGGCCTTCAGAACCATCTCTGGTTACCGCTTCCTCCCGGTGATAAACAAAATCGACATCGCCTCCCAGGAGAATGTCGAAGCTCTCGAAAGAGAGTTCGGCAACCAAAGCAGCATGAGGATTTCTGCCCTCTACGGCACGAATTTAGATATCCTCAAGAAGGCGATCAGAGAATCGGCGAGTTTCTTAGAGGAGTGGCATGAGCAGCGGCTAGTCTCGATTAATACTCGCCATCGGGAGGCTCTCCTGAGAGTGGAAGAAAGCCTCCTATCGGCAGAGAAGGCTATAAATGAGCACTTGTCCTCGGAGTTCATTGCTGCGGAAGTCCGCTCGTCTCTAAATCATCTGGGAGAAATTGTGGGGGAGACCGTCGACGAGGAGATACTAAGCAGAATCTTCGAGAAGTTTTGCATCGGGAAGTGATCCTCTGAAAAGAACAGCTGTCGCAGCTTCGATAGTTTAGCGCGTGGTTCCACGATTGCAGTTGTGAAGCCAGTCAGATTCATCGTCGTTGGCGGATTCCTCGGCGCCGGCAAGACCAGCTTGCTGTGCCGGTTGGCGAAGCGTTACGTTGAACTTGGGGAAAAGGTGGGTTTTGTCACCAACGACCAGGCCGACAACTTGGTCGACACCAAGCTGGTCGAACTGCGCGGCTTTCAAGCCAAAGAGATTCCCGGCGGCTGTTTCTGCTGCCGTTTCGATGAGTTGATTGCAGCTGCCAAGGAGTTTGTTGACCAGACCCGGCTGGAGATCTTGCTGGGTGAGCCGGTGGGGAGCTGTGCGGACTTGGCGGCGACGGTTATTCAACCGCTGAGGAGGAAGTGCAAGGATCTCTTCGAGCTCGCCCCTTTCTCGGTGGCGGTCGATCCCTTGCGTCTGGAAGATATGCTCCTGAAGGAAGGGAGAGGGAAGCTCCGGACTGTTCTCTCCTACCTCACTGAAATATTCATCCTGAAAAGAAAAAAACCGAGATTCCCGGCCTCCATCGCCTACCTTTTCACCAAACAGCTGGAGGAGGCGGATGTGATTCTCTTAAACAAGGTTGACCTCCTCTCCGATACGGACAGAAGATCGATGCTGGGGTTTCTGAAGGAGCGATTTGCCAGTGCCGAAGTCGTTTTAGTTTCTGCCCGCACCGGTGAGGGTTTAGACCGCTGGCTGGGGGTTCTGAAGCAAGACCTTTCTGCAGGAAAACAGGCTCTGGATATTGATTATGATCGCTATGCCGAGGCGGAGGCAGAACTCGGCTGGCTCAATGCCACTTTCAAGGTATCACAAAGGGAGGGATTCAGGGCCCGCGTCCTCTTACAGGAACTGGCCCTTGATCTTCGAGAACGTTTCCTCCTCCACAAAGCTGAGATCGCCCACCTGAAGATGTTTCTCGGCTCCGAGGGGAGAGGTGCCATGGTCAGTTTAGTCCGAAACGAGGCTCAACCGGAGATCAGCCAAGAGGGGGGAGACGTAATTGATGAGGCTACCTTAACAATCAATGGACGCGTCCACTTATCTCCGGACCTGCTGCGTCAGGCAGTCACGAAGAGTGTGGAAACTGTCGCCAGTAGGCTGGGAATCAGCTACAGCGTTGAAGAGTTGAGCAGCTTCCGGCCCGCATATCCAAATCCCAAATATCGATACAATACGACGAAAGAGGAATAAAAGCAGGGGAATCTGTAGTGGGCGAAATTCATCCGCCCAGGTGTTAGCGGTGATGAATTCACCGCTCTACGGGTTCAGAACAACCCCTGGCAGAGGCCAGGGGGCTACCCTGGGGAACAGGGAGGTCAACTGAACAGGAAACCTTTCGGCTGAGTGTTCCTCTCTTTTTTGAGGTTGTGTCGGGAGGAGAACGAAGTGAGTCCCGACAACCTTTAACGTCAGGACACGCTCCGTTTCGGTCCTGACGCAACGTAAAGTAGTGAATGGTAAATGGTGGATAGTCCACCCCTAACCCCTATTTCCTGTCTCCTGTCTCCTGTTCCCTGTTTCCTTGATTAAGTTTTCCTCTCTTTTTTCCTCGCCGCCGGAAAGAGAACGTTGTTCAGTATCAGCCGATATCCGGGGGAATTCTTGTGCAGCTCTAACTGTGTCGGGGGATCGCCGATCATGTGCTGGTAATCCTCGGGGTCATGGCCTCCTAAGAAAGTAAAAGTACCCCTGCCGAAATTTCCGTGTAGATACTTCACCTCTCCTTTGCCCTCGGTCTCTCCCAGGATGGTGATGTATCTTTTCACTTTGTCTTTGTGGAAACCGGTGCATTGTCCCAGAAAACCGTTGACCACCGGGAGGTGATCTTGAATTAGCATCGTTGGCACCGGGTCATACTTGGCCGAGAAATCGAAGAGGGTGAAATAGTCCGTCTCCGGTCCGGGAATTCTCATCCCCCGAGTGGGAGAGGTGTCTATGTCCGAATGTTCGTAAACCATGGGATTCAACTCCACCTTGAAGTTCTCGAAGGCAAAAGTCTTAGAGTAGTCCAGTCTCTCCTGACAATCGCGGTCGGCGGGGTCACCGTCCAGTTCGGTGGGGACGATGTCCACCCCCTCCGCTGACAGAGCGATGTCGTAGGTGTCGGTGGCCGAACACATAGCAAAGAGAAATCCACCCCCAGCGACGTATTCCTTGATGGCCTTGGCCACTGCCAATTCGAGTTGGGACACCTTTCTGAATCCTAATTTCTTGGCGGTGGCCTCATTCAAAGCCTTGTTCTGTTTATACCACAGGGCATTGCGATAGGAGCCGTAGAACTTCCCGTATTGGCCGGTGAAATCCTCGTGGTGAAGGTGAACCCAATCGTAGTCGTGAAGCCTGCCGGCCAAGACCTCCTCATCCCAGATGACCTCGAAGGAGATTTCAGCATAAGTCAGGGCTAAATTGACGGCGTCATCCCAGGGTTCACTCTTACTGATCGGGGGAGCATAAATGGCGACCTTCGGAGCCTTCTCTAAGAGGACCGATTCCATGTTGTTATCCTCGATCGTCTTTCTGATAGAAGCCTCCTCCGCCGGGGAGGCCACTGAATAGGCCACCCCCCGAAGCCTGCAGACCTGAGCGATTTCGTCGGCGTAATCGCTCATAAAGGAGCCTCCACGGTAGTTCAGAAGCCATTCGACGTTGTAACCCTGCTTTAAACACCGGTAGGCAACTCCATAGGCCTTCAGGTGGTCGGTCTGATCAAAGTCCATGAAGATAAGGAGTTTTTGTGCCGAAGCGCTCGAGAGGAGCAAGAACAATAGACAGACTGAAGCGGATAGCCGGATAATTCCTTTAACGATCCCAGAACTCATCTTCTATTTCTTCAACGAAGTCTTCTGCGAAACGTTATACGCTTGAGTACAACGGAAGCTACCATTCCGACGCCAAGAAAAGCGATCATCTATGGTTATCTTTCAGAGACTAACGGTCGCCTTCGCTTTTTAGGAAATCGCAAATCCCCTGATAGATGGACTCAGCACATCTGTTTTGAAATCCCTTTGTCCGGAGCATCTTTTCCTGTTCGGGGATCATCATGAAGGCACACTCCACTAAAACCGCAAGCATCTGAGTGGGACGAGTCAGAACCAGATTGCCGTAATACAGACCGTGGTCCGGAAGGCCTAAATTCTCGACCATCCTTTCATGTATAGCGTGTGCCAAAGGATAGCTCTGGGGATGATAATAATAGGAGGAAGTGCCGTTGTTAACGAATGGATTGACGCCGTCGGGAAGGGCATTGTTGTGTATTGAGATCAATATGTCAGCTCCATGGCCGATCGCCTTCTCGGGGCGGTCGTATAGCTGTAAATGCTCGTGGCCGTATCTGGTCATATAGACCGTCGCGCCGTGCTTCTCTAAGACCTTCCTGAGTTTGTGGGCGATCCAGAGGTTGACGTCCTTCTCCTTCAGTCCGGTGGGGCCGATGGCGCCGCTGTCGTGAGAGTGCCCGGGGTCTATTATGAAAGTCAAACCGGAGACTGATGATTTCAAAGCTCCCCCCAATGTCGGTTGCCTCTTTATCTCCAAGACCAGAGTGTTCTCTTCATAAAGTATATCATATCCCCACTGCTGTCTCTGTTTGAGATTGATCTTGAGCTCATACACCCTATTTTGAGGTTGCAGCCAGCGAATCTGATCAATTATGTCGTCATCAGAATCGTATCTTATCCAATCGGTGTCGGAGACACCGCCAAAGATGTTCAAAGTCAGCATCTGGGGATTCACACTTTGCTCAACGCTATAGGGTAACCTCTGTCGTAAAGGGACCCTTACCTGGACACCCTTCCCACTTTTCCGGGTGCGCACATGAGTTATCCTGCTCTCGGGGATTGGGGTTCCCTCCGGTAGGAACCTGATGCTGTCCTTATGCGCCCAGGCTCCCACCCCCGGCGCTAAAGACAGCCTCACCCACTCGCCGATCTGTCCGGTGGCCTCTGCTCTCACTCCCGGAGGTTGATACAAAAGCAGATACCCTCTTTGGGGGCCGGTCCGCACAACCTGCTTTTCCCCGGTAAACTCCACTACTCGGGGGAGATCATATTGCTCAATGGTGACGACCGCTTCTGTGGAATCCCACGTTGAGTCCTCCCGCACCAGCTTGAAGTGGATCCGGACAGAGTCTGTGCTGTCCGCCTTGGTGATACGGTAGACTCCCGAGTAGATGCCACTGTGCTTTTCTTCCATTCCCTTTTCTTTCTTCCTGAAAACCTCCCCCCAGCTAGGCACCTCCCGTCTCGGGAGCTCAATCATCGGTATACCCTGGCGCAGGCCGGGAATGGAGAAGAAAGCACTACAGCCAGGAGTACCGTGGAAGCGAACCTGAAGGATGTCTCCCTCCGTCAAGGTCAGATCCCACCGGGGCAAGACGCCTGTGATGATTAAGCTGTCATCAGAGAAGGTTAGGATCTCAGGGACCTTGACGTGCAAATCTGTGGTCGTCACTCCCAACTGATTTCGGGCTTCCAGGTGAAAAACAAAATCGCCCGGCTCAATCGGCAGGAAGGCCAGATAGGCGCCGTTGTCGTGAACCTTGACCTGGTAACCGTTTATGGTCAGCTCCGAACCTGGAGTGACCTGCCCGAATATGAAAGTAGAATCACAAGCAGCGATTGTGGCCCCCTCGAGGGGATAGACCACGTTGACCAGTGGCCCTCGACCTTCGCCAGTAGCCTCGGGCAAAGCCTTCCCGTTTATGCCCACAAGCAGTAAGAGGGTGATGGAGATCGGATGGAAGACTTTCCTAAGAGCCA
>LIZU01000007.1 GCA_001302725.1 candidate division Zixibacteria bacterium DG_27 | reverse complement strand
AGTCCGCCGGATGCGCCCAATTCAGTCTACAATGCAGTAGTCGGGACCATAACCATAGTCATGGAGGACGATTTCGAAACCCATCAAGGCTGGACCGTCTCCGGCGATGCTCTGGAGGGTCACTGGGAGCGAGGTGTGCCGGTGGGCGGTGGCGGGCGGGGCGATCCGCCGAGAGATTTCGACGGCTCCGGGCAGTGTTATCTTACCGGCAACGAAGTCGGAGACTCCGATGTTGACGGTGGATACACCTGCCTGACCTCTCCAACCATCGACCTGAGCGCGATTGAAGACCCTCAAGTCAAGTACGCCTTGTGGTACACCAACAACGTGGGCAATCATCCCAACAATGATCTGTTCAAGACCTATATCTCCGACGACGATGGCGCAAGCTGGATTCTGGCTGAGACGATTGGCCCCTCAAGCATCGGCGGTTGGACAGAGCATTCCTTCAATGTCACCGACTTTGTGACCCCCACTGACCAGATTCGGGTCCGCTTTGAGGCCTCCGATCTTGACAGTGGATCCGTTGTCGAGGCCGGCATTGATGCCTTCAAAGTGGTTCAATTCGACTGTGAGGAGACTTCTGTCGCGAGTCCACCAGATGAGAGTGGGCTTCCCCGCGAATTTGCCCTGCTTGGAAGTTATCCTAATCCGTTCAATGATCGGACGACCATCAAGTACGGCTTGCCGGAGTTTTCAGATGTCACTATCGAGGTCTACGACCTCCTCGGCCGCAAGGTTAGCACGCTTGTTAAAAAGCAGCAGCAGGCCGGCTACCATCACGTGATCTGGGATGCAAAGGAGATATCATCCGGCGTGTATTTCTACAGAATTCATGCAGGAGATTTCACCAAAGCCAAGAAGATGTTGCTGTTGAAATAGTGCTTGCTGCTCAGTCGCACAGTTGCAGAATCCACCAATCATTTTAGCCACGTATTCGGGCTGCCTTACAAGCGATCGATTTCCAGCTCCCCCCCGGCACCCCTATAGCCAATTAAGATCTCAACCTCAAGATCCAAGAAGTCTGGAGAGTGAAGTCGGCCGAACCTGAACAACTCCAAAAGATCCCAAGCTAAATGCAGATTTGAAAGTCCTGTGTTTTGTGTAGTCAGGGATTCCAAAGGTGCAATTTTCGCTCTGATACTCCTTGCGGTCGCGATTCAATCAGAACGCCTCAAAGACTGCGATCTCCTCCAGACTCTTTTTGGGAGGCATCTCTGGCCAGCTCTCGGGAACACCGACGGGGGTGAAACAGATCAGCTTGTATTCTGCCGGAATATGGAAGAATTTTTTCACCTTGTCCTCAGGGAAAAATGTTGTAAAAAATCCGGTGCCATAGCCCAAGGCTCTGGCAGCGATCATAAGATGGCCGGCCGCTAAGGTCCCATCGTAGATGACGTAGTCAGGATAGCTCGCTTCGGAATCGACCAGGACTGCCACGTATACAGGTGCAGAAAGGGCCCCGCCCAGGGATTCTCTGACTCCCTCTCGCATCCGGTCAAGCTGTTCTCTGTCCGGCTTACGCTCGTTTTCATAAGATTCCAGAAACCATCCCAGAGCTTCGCCTTTCAATCGGTTGAGCGTGTCCCGGTCCCGGACCACCAGAAACTTCCAGGGTTGCTGGTTGCCGGCGGTGGGTGCAAAACGAGCCGCATCCAGGATTTTCATGATGTGCTCTTCGGGAACCGGGGTGGGTTTGAATTTGCGCACGGTGCGACGCTGTTTTATTGTATCGAAGAGATAGACCTGGTCGAGGTCATATCTAATCTCCGGGTTGGCTTCAGCGACGGCCCGGCTGATGGGGGCGCAAATATCAGCAACCACTTTCCATTTCCCATCTTCCTTGTGGAAGATCAGAGTGAAGTAGGAATCGAGAATGTAGCTCCCCCCTTCAGGAATCTCCTCGCGGTAGTGGAAAATGGCATTGGTGTAACCGTAGTCCTCTCCCTCGTAAACCTCCAGTAACTCCACCGGCATTTCCCAGCCGGTGGCGTTGAACCACCGCTGGTGAAATTCGTAGTACCCCTGGCGAGTGTCGATCAGTTTTCCCCCGCCGGTAACGAAGAAGAATTTGTCCTTATCGGTGACGGTGCTAAATAAGCCTTCCAGATCGGCATTCTGAGCGGATCGCACGTACAGATCAAAGGTCTCCCTTATTGAAAGGGGCCGTCTGCTCCCCCCGGCACTGCTAATGGAATAACAGAGGCCTGCCAAGACAAAGACGGCCGTCAGCAGAAAGATGAGTTGCTTCAGATCCAGGTAGCCTCCTGGCGTTAGGCTGGTCATAACTTACCTCCCGTGAAGTCGCCACCCATTCGAGGTAGCTGTTGTTTGATTTGCTCGCTTCATAGTCTGATATCCGGATACGTTAACGTGTCGCTAACCTTTTTCCGGGGCAATGATCCCGTATACATGCTGGTGGTAATCTCTCCTCTCCCCCAGATACATCCTCAGCGAGGGTGGGAGATGGACAAACCCATTCTTTAGAGGGAGATCGACGCCGGGGCGATTCCCCTCCGGAATCCCCAAGGCTAACGGCTTGCCTTGGTATTTGTTCATGATGGCGTGAAGGAGAGCCTCCGCAACCTCCCCGTTTCTGGCAATGAACGGACCGACGGTGAAAAAACCGCCGGGCCGCGGTTTCGGCACCGCGTACGCTGATATTCTGTTGTCCCCGATGACGAAGACCGAATCCTGGAAATCTTCAAGAAACCTCCTCACTACCCTTTCACGATTCAATCCGGTCATCTCTCCATCAAACCTGACTATACTCTCAGCCATCTGAGGCTCATAAGTGGTGGTGACCGCCCTGCGCACCTCCCCTTTTCCCCTGAATAGCAGACAGAGATATTTATCCTTAAAGCCCAGCTTTCTATACAGGTCGACTGCCGGGAAGAGTCCGTCAAGTTCTATTGTCCTCACCCCCCTCCCGCTGAGATACTTGATGGCCGCCTCCATCAGAGCTCTTCCGACACCCTGTCTTCTCGCTTCCCTCTTTACAATCAGGCAGCCGAGAAATGCGTAGTCTCCATAGGAAGTTGTGGTCACCATCCCGGTAGGTTTTCCATCTTTCCGGGCAATGAAACATCCTTTGGGTTCAAAATTCAGCAATCTTTGAAAATCCGCTTCCCGGTGTGCCCACCTTTCCTCTTCTGCGAGTCGGGATGCGAAGGAGGTGTCGTCCCTTGTCATGACGGAGATTCTTAGCATGCTTTCCCTCAACCTGGCGCGGCCTGGCATCGCTCCATAATTCGATCAGGAGGCTGTTGACTGTCGATCCGGTTCCCGCAGATCCAGCTCCATGAACATGCAGCCTTCAACAGGGTTGTATCGATAAGCTTCAATGCTCTTAAAACCTAAGGAGCGATAGAGAGCGATGGCCTCTTTCATCTTGGGGACCGTATCCAACCGCATCCGCACATACCCGATTCTGCGAGCCGCCTCAATTACCCTGACCGCCAGATCTCTGCCGATGCCTCTGCCCCGAAATTCGGGCCTGACGTACAACCTCTTCATCTCGCAGACACCTTCGGAAGACTTTCTTAATGCCACACAGCCGGCTATCCGTCTCCCCTCGAGAGCCAAGAGGAGACGCCCCTCCGGTGGCGCATATTCCCCTGGGAGTTCCTCAAGCTCCTGGTCGAAATCCTGAAAACATAGATGAAAGCCCAAAGAATCTGCATATTCCAGAAATAGCCGTCGGACATCGTTCAAACGATCCGCTGAAAGGACGCTAACGAACCTAGCCTGTCTGGGCATCGTTTTTCTTCTTTCTGAACTGAAACGCCAATCGTGAGTATCCGCAGCTCTCCCAGAATGTCTGGGCATCCTCTCTCTGAAGGTCGGTGTTTACTTCTATTCCCCTGATGGTGTTATCTCCGGAAATCAGCTCTTCGACAAATCTCACCAGCTTGCGACCAATGCCTCTGCGGCGGGAGGATTCGTCAACGACCAAATCCTCTATGAGGGCCACTTTGCCCTCATAGAACAGCGACCATCGGAACGACATCGTTATGATACCGACGACACCCGCTCTATCTTCATAGCCGTAGATCCGATAATCTCTCCCCGCGGCATATTTTTCGATGACGTTATGCAGCCCCTCAGAATCGAGGCTCCGATTAGGCCATAGCTGTCGCAGAAGCCCGATCAACTTCCTGCGATCTCTCTTCGTCAGCTTCCTTATCATTGGGACCTCTTCTGGGCCTCGATTATCAACAGAGAATCACCTTCCCGGTAAGGACTGAAATCGTAATCGCCGAACTCTCGTTCAATCTCAAAGCCGCTTTCCTTGAGCAGCTTCTGAACCTCCTTCCTGCCGATTATGCCCACCTGGGAGCGTTCTTCGATCCTCTCCACCACAACTCCACGAAGAAGTCTTTCGAAGATCAGAACTACTTCCATTTTTCGACCCCGCAGGGTTTTCGATCCATGGAAGCGGCGATACTCGATGTCGCCGACGGTGACTTCTCCCGCGGGAGACAAAGGCGCGTTCCTCATGAGACCCAGGAACAGGTCGAAGACCAACTTACCGTCCGGCTCCAGATGTCTATTGATGTTGCAAAGTGCGGACAATCGTTCATTGTCGTCTAAAAAGTGGTCGAAGCACCCGGAAAGTAGGGCCGCGGGAAATGTCCGGCCGAGGTCAAAAGAGGTGGCGTCACCACCGCACAGTCTCATGTTTTTTGACATCGCGGGGTCTGGAGCAAGTTTGTTCTGAAATTCCCTTCTCATGGCGGGCGAGGGTTCAACGCAGAAGACCCTGATTCCCCTCTTCGCCATCGGGATTGCGATGCGTCCTGTTCCGGCACCGATGTCGATGATTTCTCCGGCTTGTGAGCCGTAATGGCAGAAGAACTCGACGTTTTTCTTGGTGTCGAAGAAGTCGTACAGGTGGGCAGATCTCTCATATCCCTTATCGTATGTTAGCTTCTCAGGATACAAGGTGTCACTTGAGATTATGAAAACCTGCGGTTCACAATGCCCGCTTATCCAAAATCCTGTCAGCGTGGGCGCTACGAGCGAAATACTCTCCCCAATCGACCTCTATCATTTGCAGGATATTACCATCGGGATCAGAAAACAGCAATGCTCCTCCCCCATTGTGTCCCCCTGGGTAGATCCGCGAAGACCACCTCCCTATCCTTGAGAGGTTGATAAGCCTGATCGAGATCCTCCACGAGAAAGTTGAGGCAAAACTCTCCCTGGCGCGGTTTTTCATATTCTCCAAGTATTCAACCCAACCTCCACGCCTCCGCAATCGAAACCGGCGTAATCGTTGAACTGTATTTCTCTTGTAACCCCAGGGTGTCCTCATAGAAATCCACGGCTCTGGTTAGGTCCGAGGCAGCGAGGGTGACATCCCATATTCTCCTGATCACACTCTTCACGTCTTCTTTGGTCTGGATGAACTTCATTCTGCGGCTTCGTCTGTAGTTGAGCTCCGCTTGACCTTCTCGATGAAATCTTCACGCGGGGGGCAGAAGATATCCAGCACCACAAACGGTTCCCCGCCGATGCAAGTGTCACTGTGAGGGACATCTGCCGGGATGCGATAGAAATCCCCCTTGTCAACAATTCTCTCCTCCTCCCCGATGCGCAATATGGCCTTGCCGGAATAGACCATCCCGATTTGCTCGTGAGGGTGAGAGTGAGCCGGCACCATGTGGCCCGGCATGGTGGCGTTAAGAACCATCATCATCCTTTCGTCGTGGAGACCTGTGAGGACCGTCGTCTCAAGCCCCGGCATCTGAGTGATCTTTGGCGCTGTCGCCAAGGCGATAAAATACGGAGTGCTCCTTGGGATCATATCCACATCTCCTTTGAAGTTGATCTGGTAGCTGAGGCAGTTGCTCGCCCGGGAGCTCAATTCCGGGATAGGCAGTTGCGAACCTGGTGCTTGCAGTATCCGGCGTTCGATGGGAGCTCACCAGCACTCAGCAGTAAGATCGAGACTGTATGGGAGTTTGAGGCCAGGAGGCACTGCCAGTGTTGTCTGCCAGAAGCCCTGGCCTCGGTACCTCAATGACACCCAAAACCTCAGCGCTAAAGGCTCCATTCAGATAAAACGGAGCCGCCCGACCGAAGTTACATTTTTTTCGAACAACTCGCTGGAAGTGCCGCCGGGATCCGAGAGTGGTGGCAAAGCCGGACCAATGGTCAGGGCCGAGCCTTTCAGATAAGCCCCGGTTCACAGGTTCCACTGAAAAGGAGCTCATCACCTTTTTTTGGATGAACAACGGCATGAGAACAGAAAAGGGTTGCGAAATTTCCGAATCGGTTTAACTTAGGGAGAAAGAAGTATCCATCCCAAGGGGGAGATGGTGAAAAAGAGCATCGACAGATCCCTGATTCGAAAACCAGCAGTTGCTGGGAGTTTCTATCCTTCGGACTCCGTTGAGCTCTCCAAGATGATTGCCGGATTTCTCAGCAAGGTCACCAAAAAGGGGTTCGGCGACAGGTTAGTAAGTCTGATTGCGCCTCATGCGGGATATGTTTACTCTGGACTGGTGGCGGCCCACGCCTACAAAGAACTTGAGGGGCTGGATTATGATACTGTCTTCGTCATCTCTCCCAGCCATAGTGCCTATTTCCGTGGAGCATCTGTGTATAATGGCGGAGCCTACCAGACTCCCCTCGGGGAGGTTCCGACAGATGTAGAGTCGGCGGAGCAGCTGGCCTCGCTGTCGAAGGTGGTGGAACTCTCCGATGCGGGACACTCCTCCGAATACGGTCGGGGCGAGCACGCCCTGGAGGTTCAACTCCCCTTTTTGCAGATTGTGTTGGGCGACGTCAAACTGGTGCCGATCGTTATGGGGGAGCAGGATTTGACCACCTCAGAGGCCCTGGGCAAGAGCATTGCGGTGGTGGCCTCTGGCAAGAGGGCGCTAATTGTGGCCAGCTCAGATCTCTCCCACTTTCATCCCTCCGAGGCCGCGGAGAGATTGGACCAGGTGGTTATTGATGATTTCAACGGCTTCGATCACAGGCTTCTGGCTGGTGACCTCGCTCGAGGCAGAGCCGAAGCCTGCGGAGGTGGCCCCATGGTTGCCGCCATGACGGCTTCAAAGGAGTTGGGCGCCACTCGATGTGAGACCATCAAATATGCTCACTCCGGTCATGTTTCCGGTGATTACTCCAGCGTGGTGGGATATATGGCCGGGGTGATTTACAAGTAGCTGAAGATGGAGGCGGAGAAAGAGTATAAGCTCAGCCAGAGCGAGAGGGAATTCCTCCTCAGATTGGCGTCAGATTCAATCAGGCGTCGCCTGGAGGAGTCACCTCTGCCCAGACACCAGATCGCCTCCGAGACCTTAAAGCAGAAGCGGGGAGCATTCGTCACCCTGCACAAACATGGTCGCTTGCGAGGTTGCATCGGTTACATCCAGGGGATTAGACCGCTGTACGAGACAGTTATCGACATGGCCGCCGCCGCCGCCTTCGACGACCCTCGCTTCCCTCCGGTGACCCCCGAGGAGCTGCCAGAATTGGATCTGGAGATATCGGTTCTCTCGCCTCTAAAGGAGGTCAGAGAGCTAGAGGAAATCGAGGTCGGTAAGCACGGCTTATACCTCACCCTGGGGGCTTTTTCGGGGCTGCTTTTACCTCAGGTGGCCACCGAAAATGGCTGGGATCGAGAGACCTTTCTGGAGCAGACCTGCCTGAAGGCGGGATTGCCTCCGGCGGCTTATAAGGACGAAAAGGCAAAGCTCTATCTCTTCTCAGCGGAGGTTTTCAGTTAGTGTCTGAGGAGGCTCCTAAATTCCAAAATTCCCCCAAACCGTGCTTCAGAGCCTGAGAACCAAACCCGAGGTGGATCAGATCGTGAACGCCTTTTGCAAGCCCATTCGGGACAGAGAGACCGACAAGAAAAATCTCCGCCACCCGTGGCCCCAATCGGCGGGCTCAGAAAAGCTCAATCTCAGCGGAGGTCAACCTGGATAGCACAGAAGCTCAGACAAGGTTTGTGAGGTTGAGAAGATACTCGCTGGTGCTGTTGGTCTCCCTTTTCATCTTCTGGGCTTTCCTATACTTCTACTTAAGAGGTGTCTCCCGGAAGCCCGAGGAGGTGTACACGGTGCTTCAGGATTCTCCCAGGACTTCTCTGGGCTCCAACATAATAGAGGGGGAAATCAGAAGGAACGTTCCTCTTTTTCACGAGCTAATCAAACAGGGTCTCTCACCTCAAAAAGTGGCTCTAGTCACCGAGAGCCTGGGGATAATCTTCGATCCCCGGAAAGCCAAGCCCGGGGAGAAATACCGAGTCCATCTAGTCGGAGAAGATTCCATCTCCCGCTTCGAGTATCTTCCCGGGGGCTTGTATAAGTATGTGGTATGGTCTACTTCAGACGGCTATCTGCCCGCCCTGGAGGCCAAAAGATGTGGCTATTCCCTCAAGGCCTTGTCTGCGGAGGTGAGAACCTCGCTGTGGGAGGCTATCTCTTCGGAGGGTGAAGGTGCCCAGTTGATTCTCAAATTCGCAAACATCTTCGCCTGGGAGATCGACTTTCTAACCGATCCCCGTCCGGGAGACCGCTTCACAATCATCTACGAGGTCTACGGGATGGAGGACGAAGAGCCGGTCTACGGGGAGGTAATCGCCGCCCACTATAACCTCTCCGACGAGGATCACTACGCTTTCCTGTATCAAGATCCGGAGGGGCGGCGTGACTATTATAACCTGGAGGGGAACTCCCTGCGTCGAACCTTACTTCGTTCGCCACTCGATTACGGACGGATATCCTCCGGTTATTCCTTTGCTCGATTTCACCCCATTTATAAGATCTGGCGTCCCCACCTGGGAGTGGATTATGCCGCCCCGGTCGGCACCCCGGTGGTCTCCGCCGGAGATGGGGTGGTCACATACCTCGGCTGGAAGCGGGGCTTCGGCAGATATGTGGAGGTCGAGCATCCCGGGGGGATCGTCACCTCTTACGGGCATCTCAGTCGGTACGGAAAAGGGATCCGCGCCGGCACCAGGGTCAGGCAAAATCAGATAGTCGGTTACGTCGGCAGCACCGGTGACAGCACCGGTCCCCATCTCGATTACCGTATAAGGATCCACGGGCGCTACGTAAACCCCTTAAGGGTCAAATTCCCTCCGGCGAAACCGCTCAAGGAGGTCTACCTCGAAGATTTCAAACTTCACAGCCGCGATCTTCTCTTCGCGCTGAAGTTACTGGAAACTCCAACCGCGGGAAAACCCTACCTGTTCACGACCTTAAACGGTTCAGCAGATTTCCCCCTCTCCCCTTAGTTATCCCAGCGGCAGAGATAAACAGGGTCAGGCCCAAGGCCAAGACCGCGGCCCCGGCCATGAACGTAGCCTTTAAGCCGAAGGCCAAGGCGATAGCGCCGATAATAGGTCCCGCCAGGACTTCGCCTCCGGAGTTAACCAAACTGAAAAATGAGATCGCGGTGGCCCTCTGTGCGGAGGGGATATAACGATTAATGGTATCCAGAAGAAGCGGCCTCTCCCAGCCCTTGAAAACCTCCAGGAAAATGAACGCCAAGACCGCAATCACCACCTCCCCGGAAAGCGCAAACACCAGGATTGTGACAACCTTTATAGCCTCAATTGTGCCCAACAGATACGTTACACCTTTTAGGCTCAGGCTTCTGGACATCACTTTGCCTACCGAGAGAATCACCACCAGCGAGGCCGAGATCAGCATCCAGCTGAAATAGCGGGGATCGAGGGAGAAGAGGTCGAAAAGATAGATCTGGTAGTACTGGTCAACGGTCTCGCCGGCGAATGCTACAAAGAGCGAAAAAATGACGAGAAGCAGTACGATCTTCGTTGCGGCAATAGACTTAAGCCCCCCAGTGAGAGTCTCTTTCAATTTCGAGGAACAGCGCCCAGACCCCTCGGTCGATTGCCGATCATATTCCGGCATATACCTCAACAGGTAGAGGCCGCAGGCCAGATGAAATACAGTGAAGGGTAAAAAGACCAGGCTCAGGAAGTGATGTCCCCAGAAGCCACCGAAAAGGATCCCCAAGAGGAAACCGAGACGGTTGAATTTCTCTCCGGCTGCGAAAGTCCGGCCTTGCCTCTCCCCCCCTCCAATCGCCTGCAGGTTGTCAACCATCCAGGCCTCCAGGGCCCCGGTCTTCAAAGTCTCGCCAAATCCCTGGGTCGCCTCCGCAATGGCGAAGAGCCAGAAACCCGGGGAGAGTATGAAAATCAAACCCGCGAGAGACTGAAAAAGATGGGAGGAGATTACAGATTTCCTTCTGCCGAAAATATCGGCGAGGGCACCAGTTGGAATCTCAAAGAGGAGGATGCTCCCCTCGAAAACGGAGGCTAAGACCGCCACCTCGAACAGGTTCAAGCCCCGACTCCAGAAGAAGAGGACATAGGCGGGAAGAATCGCTCCCAGCGCAAGACCGTACAGCCCCTGGGCGAGGTAATAGGATCCGGTTACTCGCTTTAGAGGGTCTTTTTCGGAGAACAACTTCACAGCGTCAACCTAACAAACCAGATTTTGACCATTATAAAAGAAAGTCGAAGGGGAGACAAATCAAAGTCAAGCTCACCAGAAAGGCGTATGCTTTGTGTAAATCTGTTTCGGCCACCCTTTCTGTTCTTGACAGACAAATTGACTCCACTTATATTCGAAGGTAAATGGAACTTCCATTCGTCTACCTGAGAGGAGAGATGATGTTTCAGAAGCTGTTTGCATTCATTTTGGTTGCGCTTCTGGTTTCTTTGAGCTGCGGCAAGGGCGAAGCCCCCAGGGAGGAGGCTGAAACCCCACCACTTACTGAAGCCAAACCCGAAGCCGCGCCGTCAAAACCGGAGGTGACAGAAAGTCTCGTTAAGGCCGACGGTCTGCCCACCGTCCCCGGTGGCTATACGGTTCAACTGGGAGCTTTCCGGGACAAGTACGCTGCCCAGAATATCGCCTCTCAGATGATCTCCCGGGGATATAAGGGCTATGTTCAAAAGGCCCAGATTACGGGCATCGGTTTGGTGTACCGGGTGCGTGTCGGTGCCTATGCCACCCAGGAGAAAGCGCGATCAGTGAAAAGAGAGATCCTGAATAGATATACAATGGAGGGCTGGATCGACCACTACCTCCCCCCGAGCGAGACCCCGGTGAGGGTGTCTTAGCCATCTGGGGCTGACAGTTCTCTCTGACCTCGGCATCAATTCTTGAATCCCTTGAAGAGCATGGGGGATTGTGTCGCGGGCGAATCTGTGGGCGGTATGAGTTACCGCCGCTGATTTCTCCAAGCCTGAGTTGCGCTTGGCTCTCAGCAACTCCTCAGCCAACGAATTGATCTCGTCCAATAAACCGGGCTCGGCTTGATACTGAGGCCCATCCACGCTGCCATGCCCTGCAGGATCGTCTCCTGGCGGCAGTCGCTGATTGCCTCGATTGGAGTCTTAATGACCGCGCTATCTCCACCGTTGATGGATTCGCTCCCCTTGTATCGTTCGCGTAGAAGATACATAGCAGTGCCCTGGTCACACTGCAATTCCGGCAGTATCTCATGAATTTCTCTGATATGTTTTCCACGGAGTCAAACCCGAATCGATCCGGTCGCTTCTGAGACCGAATTCATCAGCTGATCTCTCGGTGAGGTCGGTGCCATCAACCAAAAGCGAGTCATGAGCTTGAGACACCTAATCTGCGAGTTCAGCCTTCAGAAAGCAGGCCCTTTTCGTTTCCCTGTGCCTCGATATTTCACCTTGACAAATGCCCAAAAGAGGTTATATAAGTTAAGGAAAGACTAGTCGGATTCATGTTGAAATGTAGCGTCTGTCTGCTCAATTTTGTGCTAAGGGAGGTGGTCGATCACAGTTTTCGAGTTTGCTGAAAGGTCAACCTTACAGAGGAGATTCTCAGATGTACAAAAGATATGTTCTTTTTTTGGCTCTGGTGATGGTCGTTGTGGTGGCTTTCCCAAGCCAAGCCATCGCCTCCAAAATGACCAAAATCACGATTGAAGAGGGGATGCAGAGGGAGAAACTGGTAAATCCCTTCGACCATCCTTACACTACTGGGCAGGGGATTCCCTTCCAGCCGGGAACGGTGCTGGATTCGCCGGGGGAGCTGATTGGCACCTCCCACTACGACTACCAGACCAACAGCTCTACCGGCAACCGTGTCGCCAAGGACGCCATGGGTGGAATTCACATCGTCTGGATGAACGGGATCGACTTCTGGTCGGGGGACCGCTGGGTTTACTACAACTTTAAGGACGAAACCGGCGTCTGGATCTGGCCGGGTCAAGGCACCCAGGTCAACACCACTCAGGGCGCCGGTTATACCCAGTTGAACATTATGGCCGATGGTCGAGCGGTCCCCATCTACCACAGCGAAGCAAACGGGCTTTTCACCTGCATGGGGCTTGATATTCTCCGGGGCTTTGGGGACTTCACCGAGATTGACGTTCCCCAGGTTTCGGGTGAATACGATTACTACTGGCCCTATTCAACCATCGACCGCAGTGAGCGCATTCATATCATCTCCACCGAAATGACCGGCGTCGCCGGAGACCCTCATGCGTTCATCTACACCAGCTCCGCTGACGAGGGGAACAGCTGGACTGACCCGGAGATAGTGGACACCACCATGGATCTCTCCGCCGTTATGACCTCTTCCCGGATCTCGGACAAGGTCTGTATCGCTTACACCCGCCCCAGAACTCTCATCGCCCCTGATCAGTACAACAACGATATGGTCTACATCGAGTCTGTGGACGGAGTCACCTGGGATTGGACCCAGATAGTCAACGTCACCAACTACCAGACCCTGGATACCATCCGGGCCTATTGCGATTGTGACGCCGTTTACGACTACAACGGCAACCTGCATCTTTTATGGAACACCCCTTACTACGATGAAATCGGGGGTTACATCTCCATTGCTGAGTGTCTGTTATGGCACTGGTCTGAAGCTACCGGGATAACCTTAGTTGCTAACTGCTGGTGGCTCTCGGCACCTGGGGCCTGGAACCGCTCTGCCTCCAAGATGTCTCTGGGGGTGGACGAGAACAACAACCTTTACGCCCTGTGGACGCAGTTCACAGATGATGACAATTCCGTTGGTGGTTACTCTAACGGTGAGCTTTATGTCTGTGGTTCCAGGGATGGCGGTGCCACCTGGAGCCCGCGGGTGAATGTCACTAATTCTCCAACTCCCGACTGCTGGCCCACGGAGTGCGACAGCGACCACTGGTCCACCCTGGGGGAACAGGTTGACGACTACCTGCACATCACCTACACCAACGACAAGGACGCCGGTGGTATTCCCCAGACCGAGGGTGTGGACACCGAGAACCCGATGATGTATCTAGCTGTGGACACGGTGGACGTCTGGACTGCAACTGGGGTTGAGGAGCAGGAGGTTCCTTTGCCCACAGCCTTCGGTTTAAAGCAAAATTATCCTAACCCCTTCAACGCCTCCACCACCATCGGATATATCACCCTGACTTCCGGTCAGGTGGAGCTTGCCGTTTACAACCTCCGGGGTGAGAAGGTCGAGGTTTTGGTCAATAAGGCCGTGCCCGCCGGCGAGCACACCGTCACCTGGGATGCCGGCAGCGTTGCCTCTGGAGTTTACTATTACAAGCTCACGACTTCCGAGGGGACAGCGGCCAAGAGGGCACTTCTCCTGAAGTAATCTCGGCGCGGAAGTTCAATTTTCGCACAACGCCCGGTCACTCTGGCCGGGCGTTCTCGTATTCAGCAAGACAAGTTTATTGTTGACAAAAAAGAGGTATGGCTTAACTTAAAGCTGAGGGATAATTGTTCCTTTATCTCCTCAAAACCGTTATGTAGCTATGCAAGACGTAACGTAACCCTTAACATTTAGGAGGTCTTAAATGTGCAACAGGTACCAGCTTTTCCTGATTTCCGTGATGGTGATTCTGGTAGCTTTCACAAGTCAGGGGATTGCCTCCAAGATCACCAAGATCAGCATTGAAGAGGGGATGCAGAGGGAGAAGTTAGCAGATCCCTACGATTCTCACCAGAGCTGCGGCCAGGGGATTGCCTTGCAGTCTGGGACCATACTGGATTCACCGGGGGAGCTGGTGGGCACCTCCCACTACGACATCCAGAGCAACGGCTCCACTGGCAACCGCATTGTCAAGGACTCTCAGGGCGGAATTCACGTCGTCTGGATGAACGGGATTGATTACTGGGAGGGCGACCGCTGGGTTTACTACAACTTTAAGGACGAAAGCGGCGTCTGGATCTGGCCGGATGTTGGCACCCAGGTCAACAGCACTGAGGGTGCCGGTTATACCCAGTTAGGTGTTCTGGCCGATGGTCGGGCAGTCCCCGCCTACCACAGTGTAAATAACACCCTTTACACCTGCATGGGCCTCGATATTCTCCGTGGATTTGGGGACTTCACCGAAATCGACATCCCGGATGTCGGTCCCGGGCCAAACTATTACATCTGGCCTTACGAGACTGTAGACCGCAGTGGCCGCATTCACATTATTTGCAACGAGCGCAGAGCCAGCGGTGGAGACCCTCTTATCACCCTCTACACCCGTTCCGATGACGAGGGGAATACCTGGGCTGATCTGGAGCAGGTCGACACCCTGATGGACCTCTCGGCGGTTCTCACCTCTTCCAGAGTCTCTGACAGGGTCTGCATCGCTTACACCCATCCGAGAGACCTGGGTGCCCCCAACCAGTACAACAACGACTTGTGCCATTATGAGTCTACCGATGGTGTGACTTGGGATTTCAACTTTGGTATGATCAACGTCACCAACTACCAGTACGCAGATACCCTCCGGGCCTACTGCGACTGCGACGCGGTTTACGACTACAACGGCGACCTGCACCTGCTCTGGAACACTCCCTATTACGATGAGGCCGGTGGTTACATCTCCACTGATGCCTGTCTGTTGTGGCACTGGTCGGGGGCCACAGGCATAACCTTTGTGGCCGACGGTTGGTGGGCTTCCAGTCCCGGCGCCTGGAACCGCAGCATCTCCAAGATGTCTTTGGGGGTGCACGAGAACAACAACCTTTACGCCCTGTGGACGCAGTTCACCAACGACGACAACTCTGTGGGCGCCTGGTCCAACGGTGAGCTTTATGCCTGTGGTTCCAGCGATGGCGGCGCCAGCTGGGGAGATGTAGTGAACCTGACCAACTCCCCGACTCCCGACTGCTGGCCCGGAGAGTGTGACAGCGACCACTGGTCGAGCATGGCAGAGACTGTTGATGACTCGCTACACATCACCTACATCAACGATAAGGAT